>DATGVY010000047.1:0-2338 GCA_035299845.1 Streptosporangiaceae bacterium | reverse complement strand
ACGGTGATCGGCGAGGTCACGATCCCCGATCCGCCGGGCGACTGGCGATCGTTCCTGCAGGTCACGGCGCGGGAGAACCGGGCGGTGCTGCTGCGGCACCGCTGGGTGATGGACTTCATCGGCGGCCGCCCGCCACTGGGGCCGAACACGATACTCAATGTCGAGCGATCGCTGGCCGCGCTGGAGAGCCTGCACCTTGATACCGCCACCGCGATGAACATCCTGATGACCGTCAGCACCTACGTGATGGGTGCGGCGCTCAGGGAACTGCGCGAGATGCGGGCACAGCGGGATCTGGAGCAGAGCGGCTTCGATCAGGCCGAGGCGATGGCGGGGATGGCGCTGTGGTGCAAGCGGCTTGAGGCGGACGGCCGCTTCTCGCACTTCCTGCGGATCATCAAGGACGGCATCGATCCCGACGCGGAGGAGACCAGGGACGAGCGGTTCGAATTCGGCCTCGACTGCGTGCTCGACGGCATCGCGATGCACGTGCGGCGGCGGCCCGGCGGGATGCCGGGATAACGCGCGCGGTCCGCCGCGAGGCGCCTGCTGGATCTTGACCTCGCGTGAATCCGCCCGCTACCGTTTCGCCAGGTCTGCTGCCGGGTCGTCCGAGACGCCGGACCTCAGGTATCCCCTACAGGTAAGCGGGACTTCGTCCCGCGAGCCATGATGGCTGAGGTGAACTTGGCATGAGCACGTCGGACCCCGCGAGCACGTCAGGCCCCGCAAGCACGTCAGACCTCGCGAGCACGTCAGGCCCCGCTGGCACCCGGCAGTCAGTCGTCGCCGACTACACCGAGACGGTGGTGCCCGGCCGTGCCCGGCGGTCAAACTTCCGGATGTTCCTGACCTTCGGCTCCATGCAGCTCGTGTTCGGCGCGGTCCTGGTCGGCTACGGCGCCAGGTTCACGGGGCTCTCGCTCGGCAGGCTGATCGTGGCGATGGCGATCGCGGCCACCACCATGACCGTGTACTGCATCGGCTCGGCGAATGTCGGCGCCGTCGTCGGCCAGACGCATGCCGTCACGACACGCGGAATCTTCGGCACGATCGGCAGCGCGCTCGTCTCGCTGCTGCTCGTGATCGACGGCATGGGGTTCTACCTTTTCACCGTGCTCTTCGTGATCACCCTGGGCCAGGCGCTCATCGGCACGCTGCCCGCCGTGGCGCTGATCACGGCCGTGCTGGCGTTCGTGATGATCTTCAACAACTACTTCGGCTTCACCGGGCTGCAGCGCTTCGCCCAGTTCGTGGCCGTGCCGGTGGTCTTCCTGTGGGGCGTCTACGCCACGATCAAGGCATTCACGTCCGTATCGGGTCACGCGCTCGCCGCGGTGCCGCACACATCCTCGCCGTCCGCCCTGTTCTTTGTCGTCGGCGCCATGGTCGGGCTCTCCACCTGGGGCAACGAGCCGGATGTGTTCCGCTACGCCAAGGCCGGCCGCGCATCGTGGTGGAACATCCCGACGATCGCGGTTTCGTATTTCCTCGGAGCGTTCATCTTCCCGATCATGGGCTACCTGATCGCGACGATCTCGGACCAGCCCGACTTCGCGGCCAGCATCAAGTACTTCGCCAGCTTCACGCTGTTCGGGCTGGCCGGGCTGATGATGGTGATGCTGCTCGTCAACCAGTGGGCGGTCCAGGACGGCAATCTGTACATCGCGATCAACGGCGCGCAGAACCTGCTGTCCAGGATCCCCGGCTGGCGCCGCCAGTACACCGTGATCGGCCTGGGCTTGGTTGCCGCCGGCCTCACCTACATCCTGCCCAGCCTGACCAAGACATTCACGATCGTGACCGGCATCGGCGCGGTGACGGTGCCGGTGGCCAGCACGATCATGGCGATGGACGTCTTCGTCGTGCCGCGCCTGTTCGGGCTGCGCAGGCCGCTGCACCGGGTCGCCGCCTGGTCGGAGCTGGCCGCGGCCAACTGGCCGGCCATCGTGGCGCTCGTCGCCGGGACGGCGATCGGCGGCTACACCGGCGGCCTGATCCCCGGCACCGCGGGATTCGGGCACACCTATATCGGCTTCCCCGCCCTGCAGGCGTGGGCGACTGGTGCCGTCGTGTACCTGGTGGCCGTGGCGCTCGTGGCCAGGAGCCCGCGGGCAAAGGCGCTGCTCGGCTACTCGCGGGTGGAGGAGGCGAGCCCGGTCGCGGCGCCGCTGGCTGACGGGAGCTGAGTGGACAGGACATTCGACCTGGTGATCAGGGCACGCCGGGCGGTCACCGGAGGGGCGGAGACAGCCTGCAGCATCGGCATCCGGGACGGGCGCATCGCCGCCATCGGGCCGCTGGACAATGCGGTCACCGCCGAGAGCCCGGCCAGCGC
>DATGVY010000046.1:0-16963 GCA_035299845.1 Streptosporangiaceae bacterium | reverse complement strand
CGCCGAGTTCTTCCGCGGCATACCCGTCGAACACCAGGTGGCAGTCAGCCTGCCGGGCCCCGATCAGGAGATCATCGGCGTGGCCATGAGCCGGGCCCGCCGCGACTTCTCCGACGAGGATCGCGCCCTGCTCAGCGTGCTCCGGGCCCCGCTGATCGCCGCCCTGCTCCGCGCTCGCAGACGCCGACAGGCCGGGCAGGTATTCACTGCCCCGGCCTGCAGCGGGCCTGCCGATCTCACCGAACGCGAGATCCAGATCCTGCGGCTAGTCGCTGACGGTCTCACCAACGCCTCCATCGCCCACGCGCTGGAGGTAAGCCCTCGGACCGTAGCAAAGCACCTCGAGCACATTTACCGCAAATTCGGCGTTAGCAGCCGTGCGGCAGCCGTCTCCCGCATGACAATGCCAGGAGGCTCGATGAAACCGGCGTCGCCACATGAGTGAGGTACCGACGTTCTTGGCTAGACCAACGTCCATTGATCTGCAGAAACTGCGGATCCTAGGCCGGCTTACATCCTTGGCATCTCCGTAGCGGCCCGGCTATGTCGCGTCGCGGGGAGCGGGTGGGTGCTGCTGTGGGGCTAGCTGGCAGTGGGCCGTGTAGCGAGCCCGACAGCGGACGTGGCGGTAGCCGAGCCTACGGCAGTGGGACGGGTGATCGCGGCGTGACCCTCGTTCGCGCTTATTGGTGCCTATGAGCAGTTGATGCGTCAGGTCCGCCGGACCGATAGAACGGGTGGGTGCCAGAACTGCCCGAGGTTGAGACCGCACGCAGCCTGATCGCTGACCAGGCCCTGCACCGGCGCATCGTGGATGTCGACGATTCCGACAGCTATGTCAGGCGGCCGCACTCCCCGGGGGAGCTGCGGAGCGCGCTGACGGGACGCAGCCTCACCGCCGCGCACCGGCGCGGCAAGACCATGTGGCTCGAGACCTCCGGGACCGGCGAAACGGCCGCACCCGGCGGCCCGGAGCTCGGCATCCATCTGGGCATGAGCGGCCGCGTCGTGGTCACGGGCCCGGACGGCACCGTGGCCGAGGGCGGCGATCCGCACCGCTATGACGCCCGGCCGCGCAGGCCCGAGTGGAGCCGTTTCACCCTCACGTTCGCGGACGGCGGCAGCCTGGTGCTGCTCGACCCGCGCCGACTGGGGCGAGTCCGGCTCGACCCCGACATCGGCGCGCTCGGGCCGGATGCCGCGCAGGTCACGCCCGCGGAGTTCCGCGCGCTCATCATGAAGGGGAGGATCGCCGTCAAGGCGCGGCTGCTCGACCAGTCCAAGATCGCCGGCGTCGGCAACCTGCTGGCCGACGAGATTCTCTGGCAGGCCAAGGTGTCACCCCTGGCGCGGGTCGACAGCCTCTCCGCTGCACAGGTCAATCGCCTCTACCGCGCGCTGAAGTCGGTTCTGGGGTCCGCCATCGCCAAGGGCGGAGCGCACACCGGCGACATTATCGCGGCCCGCCACCCGGGCGGCACCTGCCCGCGGGACGGCGCCCCGATGGCGCACGGAACAGTCGGCGGGCGGTCCACCTGGTGGTGCTCACGCGAGCAGGCCCTCCGGCCCGGACCAGCAGCCGCGCGCCGAGGCCTGAAGACGCGGGCGACGGTGCCTCAGGCCGGGCGTCATGTTAACCGGCCTGACATCTGAACCCGACACGAACACCCACACACTGACCTGCGGATACATGCTGGGCAAATCAGTGCCTCACGTTAAAACCGCAGGTCAGGGCATGATCGCTAGTGTCCGAGGGGGAATCGACTCCCATACGCTCACCGGATCGTCTGCCTATCCACGCCGATGTTGACGTATCTTCCAGCGATGAGCGTCGGTGGTGCTGTTACGCGATCGGCTCCCTCGCTGTCGGCCATACCGGCGGCGGGCGCGATCGGGCGGCTGATGCCCGGAGGCGCCGAGGATGGAGATCCCGAGCATCGAGCAAGCTCGTGGACCAGACGAGCGGCCTCTCGACGTTGGTTGCGTGGAGGGCATTCTTGCCCGCGAGCTGAGGCGGCTCATCCCACTCCGCGGCGGATCCCATTGGGTCGGGGCCAGCACTCTTGGCCGGGAAGCCTGGCGGCAGGGTCAGGCGGCTAAGGGCCGAGCTCGGCTCTTAACGACATTCCAGAGAATGTCCCCGCCCGCCTTGGCCATGACGGCATCGGCCTCGGCCGCGCCCTCGCCGTGTACTGACCGGGCGGAACGGCAGCGAGCCCTATGTGGTGGGACCAGGTCGTGAATCCCGGTCAATGGCAAACGTCAGATGTATCGAGTGACCCGGATCCTCCGGAGTCCTGACGGCATGAGGCAGGCCCTTCGGCAGGAGCAATATATCACCGGCCTGGGTAATAACTTCCCGGGTTGATTGTCTCGTGCCACCCAGCACGTCTTCCCCTATCCCCCACACCTTGGCGCCGTTCATCTGCACGATCGCCCCATACCAGGCATCCCAGTGCCCGCCGAGGCTCTCATCGCCAAGGCGGGATTCAAATACCGAGCACACCACTTGCAGTTCACTGCGGGACAGGCGGCCAAGATGACGTGCTGCTAACGAGTACCAGGCGCCTTCGCTGTCTCTGTCGATGTTTTCATATACCCGCGTGCGCGGGCGGGTGGCATAGGCGTCCCTGAGTGCCAGGCCATCTAGATGCCGGTCAAATTCGTCCCGGTCATCCAGTAAGGCAACCGGCTGGCCTGGCAGCCGGCCTTCCCCGATGGGGAGCGGCAGTGTCACCAGCCACCTGGCATCGTATGCTCCGGGGAAATGCCAGTGCTCCCGGGTAGCTGGCTGCGGGCCGCCAGCGGTGCCTATCGCCGCCCAGAGCGTGCCGGCAAACCTGGCGGCTTGCAGTTCAGCGGGAGACGCCATCGCCGCCTCCGTTAATCCGCGTAGTACGGCATGAGCATGAAGTGTGCACCATGCTGCCTTCTGTAATTATCTCTGCGTGCGGACACTGCGCCCGCTGCCTGAGCGCCCGCGGGTTCCCTCAGCGCCTGCATGTCTTCGGTGGCGGCGACTGCTCCGCCGGTTATGCCTGTATCCCGGCCTTCCAGGAAGCGGGCCGCGGCAGCCTGCATAACATCAAGCTCCACAGCAGATATGCCAGGTAACCCTGGCCCTTCGGCAGCGTTCGCCAGGGACGGTTGCGATTGCACCAGCATCTCGGTCATTGTGCTCTTCTCCCTTTGGTAGCTTTACTTATTTCGCACACGCGGTCGTGTTTGCTGGAACTCTCCGCCAGAGAACACTTGCTGCGTGCCCTCCCGGAGGCCTTGCCCGGGACATCTGGTCTTGCTTGAGGCACAGGGTGTGTTCAGTGCTTGACCGGGATCACGCCGGCCTTGCCGCCTGCGGCCATGCCCGTCTCCACGATCAGGGTCGTGACGGTCCGGGTTCTTGCGTGCCTGGGTCGCCGGCCTTGGTGGCGGCGTGCTCGATCCATTGAGCGTCGCGCGGATCCTGGCCGGCGGCCGCCGGCCGCCGGCCGCCAGGGCGGCCACGAGCCGGGCTGCGGGCGCCACAACATGCTCATCACCATGAACCGGCCCGGAGGCAGTAGATGGGGCAGCTGGCCGCGATCTCGGTGCGGGCGCACGGCGGTCTGTCTGGTGCTGGTTTTCGGCAGGCACAGGGCGGGTCCGTTCGAGGGTCAGGTGTTAGCAGTTGCAGGACGCATGGGAGCTGGATGCTGAGCCGCAGCGGCAGCCAGGTGGCTGTGCGGAAGATGCTCAGCCGCGCCTGCCGCAGCATCCGTCCACCCAGTCAGGTCCGCGACGTTCCCGCCCGCGGTCGCTGTCGCCGTGCCCCTGTTCGCTGATTATGGCCTCCTCCGCCCGGGTGAGCCGCCTGATGGGACAAATTGCCCCGGCCTGCTTCATCTGCTGCGCCTGGGTCGCGAAGTCCAGCCCGAGCATCTTGTTGCGCGCCGACTCATACCGCCCGCCGTCGTTGACCGCACCGGCGATGCCGGTGTCTTCCAGGGTTACCGAGGTGTTGGTCATCACCGAGGACCCCTGGGGGATGCGGGCCAGCACCGCCGCGCGCGGCGTCGAGGTTACCGGCGACCCCGGCGCTGAACCCGTGCTCCTCCAGCGCGACCACCGTCGCCGCCAGCGCCTGCTCATCGGGCAGCGCGGTGAAACGATCAGATACCTGGGTCGTGCTCACCGTGGTCCTCCTTCGCAGGGATACCGCTGCCCGCGACGTCCCCCGCCGCCGCTCGAAGCAGATGCCGTGCTCCAGGAGCACAAGGCTGAGGGCCGCCGGGGCGTGCTCGCATCCGCCAGTGGCCAGTCGCCTCAGCCAGTCGGCGGCCTGTAACATCGGTGCCGGTCAGATGGCGACACATTTCCCCGTCCGAGGGGCCACCACAGGGCTGAAAGGCCGGCGCCGTGAACGCCGAGTGCTGGACCGGCTGGTCGATGCCGTTCGGGCGGGTGAAAGCCGGGCACTGGTAGTGGCCGGCGAGCCCGGCGTGGGCAAGACGGCGCTGCTGGACTACCTGGCCGTGAATGCGACGGGCTGCCGGATGGTGCGTGCCACGGGTGTCCAGTCGGAGATGGACCTGGCATTCGCCGGGCTGCAGCAGTTGTGCGCGCCGATGCTGGATCACCTGGATGGTCTGCCGGTTCCGCAGCGTGATGCGCTGCGGACCGCGTTCGGGATCGGTACCGGCCCGCCGCCGGACCGGTTTCTGGTCGGTCTGGCCGTGCTGAGCTTGCTGTCGGAGGTGGCCGGGGAGCAGCCGCTGATCTGCCTGGTGGATGACCAGCAGTGGCTCGATCGCGCCTCCGCGCAGATTCTGGCGTTTGTCGCGCGCCGCCTGGCGGCGGAGCCGGTGGGCTTGGTGTTCGCGGCCCGGATTCCGGGTGGGGAGCTGGCCGGGCTGCCGGACCTGGTGGTCGAGGGCCTGCGGGAGGACGATGCGCGCGCGTTGCTCGATTCGGTGCTCACCGGGCCGCTGGATGCGCGGGTCCGTGACCGGATCGTCGCCGAGGCCCGCGGTAACCCGCTGGCGCTGGAGCTGGTACGGGGGGTGACGCCGGCGGAGCTGGCGGGCGGGTTCGGGCTGCCCGGCGCGGTGCCGATCTCGCGGCGGGTCGAGGAGGCCTTCCGGCGCCGGGTGGAGACTCTGCCGGCCGAGACCCGGCGGCTGCTGCTGGTCGCGGCGGCCGATCCGGTCGGCGACCCGGTGCTGGTGTGGCGGGCAGCCGGGCGGCTCGGGATCGGTGCCGAGGCGGCGACGCCAGCTGCCGAGGCCGGACTGCTCGAGTTCGGCGCCTGGGTGCGGTTCCGTCATCCGCTGGTGCGCTCGGCGGCCTACCGGTCGGCGTCTGTCCAGGACAAGCAGAACGTGCACCGCGCGCTGGCGGAGGTCACCGACCCGCGGGCCGATCCTGACCGCCGCGCCTGGCACCACGCCCAAGCGACGCCGGGGCCGGACGAGGACGTTGCCGGGGAGCTAGAGCGCTCGGCAGGCCGGGCGCAGGCACGCGGCGGGATGGCTGCGGCGGCGGCGTTCCTCGAGCGCGCGGCGATGCTGACACCCGACCCCGGTCGCCGTGCGCAGCGGCTGCTCGCGGCGGCACGGGCGCAACACGACGCTGGCGCGCTGGATGCGGCACTGGGGCTGCTGGTCGGGGTCGAAGCGGGGCCGCCTGACGCGCTGCGGACCGCCGAGGTGGAGCACCTCCGCGGGCAGATCGCCTTGGTGCAGCGACGCGGCAGCGACGCGGCCCGGCTGCTGCTCAGCGCGGCCAGGCGCCTTGAGCCGCTCAACCCACGCCTGGCGCGCGAGACGCACCTGGAGGCGCTTGGGGCCGCGATATGGGCCGGTGACCTGGACAACCCCCGCGACCTGCTGGACGCGGCCGAGGCCGCGCGCGCCTTGCCCCCCGGTCCCGACCCGCCGCGCGCGGTGGACGTCCTGCTCGACGCGTTCGCGATCCGGCTGACAGACGGGCACGCGGCGGCCGCGCCGACGCTGACCCGGGCACTCAAGCTGGCCCTCGCGCCGAGCGTCGCCAACGACGAAACTGGCCGCTGGCTGATCCACGAGCGTGTCCTGATCGGCCTCGAGCTGTGGGACGACAAAGCTTCGCACGCCCTGGCTGCTCGCGAGGCACAGTTCGCCCGCGACACGGGGGCGCCCCTTTATTGGCGGCTCGCGCTCAACCTGCTCGCCAGAAGCCACGTCCTCGCCGGCGAGCTGGCCACAGCGGCGCTGCTGATCGAGGAAGATCGCCTGATCGCGGAGGTGACCGGGATCCCGCCGATTGCGTATACCGAGATGATGCTCGCGGCCTGGCGCGGCCAGGAGGGACCGGCGGCTGAGCTGATCGAGGCCACCGTGCGGGAGGCGACCGCAGGCGGTGTGGGCAGGCTGGTCGACTTCGCGTCCTACGCGAGCTCGGTGCTGTACAACGGCCTCGGCCGCCACGGCGCCGCGCGCGACGCCGCCTGGCGGGCGTTCGAGCGCAACCATCTGGGGTACGGGCCCTTTGTCGTGCCCGAGCTGGCCGAGGCGGCGTCCAGGACCGGTGACGTGCCGCTGGTCCGGGCCGCCCTGGAGTGGCTGTCCGAGCGCACCCGGGTGACGCCGACCGAGTGGGCGCTGGGGATCGAAGCCCGGGTCCGCGCGCTGCTGGGCGAGGGCGAGGCCGCCGAGAAGCTGTACCGCGAGTCGATCGCGCGGCTGGGCCGTACTCGCGTCCGCGCGGAGCTCGCCCGCGCCCATCTGCTTTACGGCGAGTGGCTGCGCCGCGAGCGCCGCCGCGCGGACGCGCGCGAGCAGCTAAGGACCGCCTGCGACATGCTGGACACGATGGGCATGCAGGCGTTCGCCGAGCGGGCCCGCCGCGAGCTGGCGGCCACCGGCGAGACCGCCCGCAAGCGCACCGTCGAGACCAGCGATCAGCTGACCGCCCAGGAGGCTCAGGTCGCGCGGCTGGCCCGCGACGGCCTGTCGAACCCGGAGATCGGCACGCGGCTGTTCATCAGCGCGCGCACGGTCCAGTACCACTTGAGCAAGGTGTTCACCAAGCTGGCCATCAGCTCCCGCAGCCAGCTCGACCGCGCCCTGCCCGCCGACCCGGCCATCGCCCAGCCGCACTAGCCTGGCCGGCAACTCGGCAACACCGCCCGCCAGGCACGACTGGCGACTGGCCCTGTGCACCAGCGGATACGAGCGCGGCTCTCCCGGCATGACAATCGCAGGAGAGGCGGCCGCAACCGCGCGGGCCGGCGCCCTGGGGGTGTACCGGCGCCCGCCCCGCCCGGACGGGTCACGCAGGAGGCAGGACCCAGAGAAGGGGGCCCTAGATGCAGTTGAGCATGCAGGCCATGTTGCTGAATGTGAGCAACGTGGATCGGTCGGTCGAGTTCTACCGAGACATATTCGAGCTGCGGCTCGTGGCACGGGGCGACCGGGTTGCCGCGCTGATGATCGACGAGACGAGCCGACGGCAGGTCCTGGTGCTGCGTGAGCTGGGCCCACAACCCATCCACCTGGGCCGGGGCACCATCGGGCCGCGGCTGCTTGCTCTTGAGGCTGGCTCACCGGGCGAGCTCGATGTGATCGAGCAGAGGCTGCTGGAACGGAAGGCATTCGCGGGACGCAGGCGCACTGAGACGTGGCAGGCCATTGTGGGCGTCGACCCGGACCGCATCCAGATCTCCGTCTCATCGAGCCTTACCGGTGCTCCCATTCGAAGCGAAGACTGGAACCACCTCGACCAGATGGTCTACGAGGTCGGCGAGTGACGTGGAGACGGACAGTTCCTCGCCTCGGATGAGCAGCCCGGGCGGCGACCCGGCCGGCACGCGGGGCGGCCACGACTGGCCACCAGCGCTGTGCGCTGGCGGATACGAGTGCGGCCCTCCTGACATGACAATCGCAGGTATGCAGTCGCCGAAACTCCTCCGACCGCAACTCGAGGGAACGACACCGTGACCACCTGGCTGAACACGCCCTTCCAGATGAAGTTCCGGGTCATCGACGGGCTGTCGGTCCGCTTCGCCGAGAGCGAGGACCGCGGCGGCCACGCCCTGCTGCTGAGCCCGTGGCCGGAAAGCCTGCTCGCCTTCGAGCCCACGTGGGCGCGGCTCGCCGAGCACACCCATCTGGTCGCGATCGACCTGCCGGGGTTCGGTCATTCCCAGCGCCGCGACGCGCTGCTGTCCCCGCGGGCGATGGGCGAGTTCATCATCCGCGCCGCCGACGCATTCGGGCTCGCGAGCCCGCATGTCATCGGCCCCGACATCGGCACCGCAGCCGCGCTGTTCGCCGCGGCTCTGCATCCGGGCCGGCTGCGCAGCCTGGTCGTCGGCAGCGGCGGCGCGGCGGTCCCGCTCCAGCTCGGCTCGCGGCTGAAGGACTGGGTCGAATCACCCGACCTTGACAGCTTGCGCAGCGTAGACCCGCGGCAGATCGTCGCCGGCGCGCTCACCGGCATCGAACATTACGCCCTTCCCGACGCCATCCGCGAGGACTACCTGTCGTCCTACGACGGCGACCGCATGGTCGAGTCGATGCGCTACGTGCGCGCTTACCCGACGGAGCTTCCGGCGCTACGTGATCTGCTGCCGGACATCCAGACGCCGGTGCAGATCATCGCCGGCGCGCGAGACCGGGCGGTGCCGCCGGCCAACGCCGAGTTCCTCCACGACCGGCTGCCCCACAGCAAGCTCGACATCATCGACGCGGGGCACTTCACTTGGGAGGACGCAGCCGACGAGTACGCAGCGCTCGTCACCGCCTGGTGGGGCGGCGGCTACACGGCCACCGGATCTGGAGCAGCAGGCTGATCTGCGATGCTCCGCTCCGAAAAGGCCGAACGGGAGCATTTCCGGCGGACGGCGCGGCCGCGCGGCCGCGTTCTGGCTGGTGGCCCACGTGTTCTGGTTGTTGTTGTTCGCCCTGGTCAGCACCCGGCCCGCCACGTCCATCATCTCGACATCGTGGTGGTCGTCTGCACAGTCATCGCCGGCAAATAGTCGCAGCCCATCTCCGTTCTCGACGCCGGTCAACCCTCCGCTACCTCCGCGAAGACCGGCTCCTACCGCACCTGCCCGCCCTGCTCATACAGCTGGCCGACCTGAAAGAGCACGCGCCCGCTACCCCTGCGCCTCCGGGGAACGCAGCAGAGATTATCGAATACCTGCGAGCCAGCGACATCATGCTCACCTACGATCCCCAGGCCGGACTCTGCGGGCAGACACCTCAGACGTCGTGACCGTCACTAGCGGCCGGGACCGCTGACAGCGGGTCAGCGGAGCCCGGAACGCGAAGGAGGGCTAGCCAGCAGACGGAACGACCCGGAACTGGCCAGGACCGGGTGACGATCCACTATGCCGAATTCGGCGACTTATGTACAAATAGTGTGTCCGGGGGGGACTTGAACCGCTCGCCTATGTCTCTGCGGCGGGCACAGATCCCTGGCTGAGCGTCTGAACAGCGGTCCCAGCTGATCTTCGAGCCAGTTATCGTCCGTGATGCACTGCAATCGCGAGTCTGCGGCTGACGCGGCGAACGGCTCGACAAGTTCGGGGCTGACACACAGAGCCAAGGGTCCTGGCTCTGTCCGAGGCCAGGTTCAGGACAGATGTATCAGCCGGCTGAGTTATGCCTCCTCCTCATAGACAGGCCAGTCCGATTGCGCCGACACCTGGCCCGCGACTCTCGACAGGCAGGCAGCCATGACCGCTGACACCGCACAGCCCACGACCGCCGACTCGACGATCAGCCTGCAGCGGATCCCCACCTCGATCGACCCGTTCGGCAGCGCAGGCACCGCGATCGCGGCGACGCTGACGCCGTTCCGCCAGGCCGCCGTCGCCAAGATCTACCTCGGCATTCAGCAGATCCAGAACAACCTCAACCTGATCAGCGGGGCACTGGCGGCGCCGCCGATGCCCGCTTTCGTGGTCGGCTCGCTGACTCAGCCGAACGGCGCCGCGGGCGCGAACCTGCAGGTGCAGTTCGACCCGACGACGGTCGGCGTCACCGGGCCGGTGCAGACCACGCTGACCGCTGACGACGGCACGTTCACGCTCACCATGCCGACCGGCGCTACGGTGCCGAGCGGAGGCCTGACCTTCGTCGTGCACGGCGCCGACGCGAATGCAACGGTAACCATCGCCCAGGACAAGGTCGCCGCGAACGGGCTGCTCGGCACCATCATGCTGCCATCCCTGCTGGCGCCGCTGCCGGTGAGCATTCTGGCGGCGCTGGAGGCGCTGGTGCCGACAACCTTGCCGGCCACCGGGCCACCGCAGCCGCGGACCCCGGCGAACCTGCCGAAGGTGACGATCGGCGACGAGGACGCCTGCTCGCAGTCGTTCGCCGCCGCCGAGATCACCGACTCATTCCCCTTCGGCGTGTTCTTCCGGCTGGTCGAGCCGCAGATGTCGATCGTGAACCAGGTCACCACCGTGCCGGTCGGGGAGGGGAACGGCTTCGTCCCGCTGCCGCGGTATGTCACGACAGTGCAGCCCATGGAGGCCGTCAAGGCCGCCGCGAGCGGGGGCGCGGCCGACGGGGAAGCGGGCGGCGGCGCGTCCGCGTCCGTGGACACCGCTGCCTACACCGACCGGGTCCCGGTAGAGCAGCCGCTTTCCGCGGACGGCTTCCTTGACCAGATCGCGGGCATCGACCCGTTCGGCAACTTCACCGCTGACGAGAACGTGCCGATGGCGGCGACGCTGGGCCTTGGCTACGTGCTGTGGATGTCGCAGCAGTGGACGTTCAAGGGACTTGGCCTCGGCGACCTGGTCTACTCGCTGCCGCTGGCGCCGGGCGAGCAGACCGAGGTGGCGGTGTTCGAGCGCACCGACACGGCCCAGGTGTTCGAGAGCGAGAGCTTCAGCGAGCAGCAGGCCGCGCAGCAGAGTGCGCTCAGCGACACCTCGGCGGCGGCGACGTTCAATTCCGCCTTCACCGAGGCGGCCAGCGGCGGCAGCTCGTTCCACACCGACTCGGACAGCTGGTCAGCGGGCGGAACGATCATCATTGCCAGCGGCGGCGCCGGAGGGTCGTCCTCATCGGGGAACAGCAACACCTGGATGCAGGGCCAGCGCGACTCCGCGCAAAACGCGGCGCAGACGACGCACTCCGCGGCGGAGAACCAGGCCGCCGCCCGGCGCAGCGCGAGCCGTACCGGCATGCGGCTGGCGACGGCAACCGAGTCCGATTCCGTCACCACCAAGACGATCACGAACCACAACCACACCAGGGCGCTCACCATGCAGTACTGGCAGGTGCAGCGCATGTTCGACGTCAGCACGGCGATCGACGGGCTGACCCTCACCTGCCTGATCCCGATGCAGATCGTCCGGTTTATGCCGCCGGGCACCCCGCAGGCGCTGACCGACCCGAGCCAGGTGAATTCCCGCACGCTCGTGCTGCAGCGCTACCCGAACATCATCAAGCACCTGGACGTGCTCCAGGCTGCGGTCCCGCGCCGCTTCCAGCCCGGCCTCGTTGCCCTTGAGCAGTTCTCAAGCGACCCCTCGGCGACTGTCGAGCCCGAGGGCGGAGTCGCCGAGGATGTCATCCAGTTCACGGTCACCGGCTCGTTCCTGGCATGCGAGACGGTCGGCATCGTGGCCGTGACGAAGCGCAACACCAGGCTCGGGCCGGTGCAGCTGGTCCCAGGGACGGACAGCCAGCCGACCCCGATCCCACTGGATACCTTCGTCAGCGAGGACGACCTGCTCGGCTTCCTGCTCCGGCAGCGGCAAGGTTCCACGGTGCAGCTGCAGGGCAGCCTGGCGCTGCCGGCCACGATGAACCGCGCCGACATCGCCGGATTCGAGATCACCCGGAGCTGGAGCACCTTCAGGTACACGCTAATCTCGCCGATGGTGAGCCTGCTCGCCTCGATCGAGGGCATCTTCGGTAATAGCGGCAGCGCGGCACTGCAGGACTCGATCGGAGCGCCGTCCGAGCGGACGACGGTCACGCTGACCGCCAGCACGCTGGAGCCAGCGCTGGGCGGCCCGAGCATCAGCTACTTCTCCGCCTCGATCGAGGAACTGGACGCGAGCGGCAACCAGCTGCCGAATCCACCGAACGAGACGTACGCCAACGACACGCTGTCCGGCACGGTGCTGCCGCCGCAGCCCTTCCCGGTCCCGGCGCTGCAGATCGCGCCGGTGCTGCGATACAACGAGATCCTCGAGATCGAGAAGGCCGCTCAGCACGTCGTCCGCAACACCACGCTCTACTCCAAGGCGGTATGGCTGTCGCTGACGCCGGACGAGCGCGCGATTCTGCTGGACGGCTACACCATCGGCGTGCCGCCGGACGGCATCAGCGACCCGAGCCAGCTCGTCCCGCTGCTGAACTGCGTGCAGAACAAGCTGCTCGGCTTCTTCGGCAATTCGATGATCATGCCCTTCATGATCCCTCAGGCCGTCGCCGATCAGATGCAGATCGACCCGGCCCAGATCCAGCAGGGCCTGCTCGCCTACCAGCAGGCGACCTTCACGCCGCCACGGTCCACGATCGCACTGCCCACCCAGGGGGTGCTCGGCGAGGGCGTGCTCGGCCACTGCCCGTCCGCGGAGAAGATCGACATCACCCGGTTCTGGAACTGGCAGGATTCGCCCGCCGACACGGCGCCGACGATCTCGCCGGTGGCGCTGCCGACTACCGGCACCTCCATCGCAACCGGGCTGACCGCGCCCAACTCGCTGGGCAACCTGCCATCGCTGATCAACAACGTGCTGCAAGCGCCCACGCCGAACACCAGCCTGCTGCAGTCGCTCGGCGCCGACGCGGCCGCCCAGAAGGACTTCAGCACCTCCCTGACCGGCGCTGCCCAGCTTGCCCCGCTGGTGCAGAACGCGCAGAACCAGGCCAACTCCGCCAGGGCCCAGGCGCTGCAGGTCACCCAGGCGCTGAACAGCCAGGCCATGGCCACCGTGGGCGACATTGTCGGCGGCCTCTACGGCAGCCCGAACGCGGGGTCGAATGCGGCCAAGGCGGTCAGGGGCGGCTCGACCTCGTCCTCATCGAAGACCACGCCGAAGAAGGCGACCCCCAAGAAGAGCAGCAACAGCGGTCAGGCGGCAGGCGCCGCTGGGTCGGCCGGCGGCAGCACCGGTGACGCCACCGGCGGCAGCACCGCCTAGCAGGCAGCGCTGGCTAAGGCAAGTACAGCCGAAAGAACAGGCCCAGCTGCCGGCCAGGCGGCTGACAGACAGAGGAGCCCAGGAGAAATGGCACTCCCGGTAATCACCAGCATCAGCCCGGGCAGCGGGCCGACGGACGGCGACACGGCCGTCACCATTCACGGCACCGGCTTCACCGGCGCCACCGCGGTCTTGTTCGGCGGCGCCGAGGCGACCGGCCTCGCAGTGAAGAGTGCCAAGCTCATCGACGCGACAACCCCGGCCGGCGTCGGCACGGTGAACGTCACCGTCACCACGCCGTCGGGAAGCTCGGCGAGCGGGGCCGCATCGCAGTTCGCCTACACGGCTCCGGCCGTGACATCGAACGGCAGCCCACCGTTCGTGGACCCCGGGCTCAGCGCGGAGCTGGTGAGCAACCTGCTCAACGTGCTCACCAGCGCGACGTCGCCGGACGCGGTCGAGGCACAGAACATCATCATGCGGCGGATCGCGCTCGAAGGCGACGTCATCGGGTCCCGCATCCCGAACAACTTCATGAGCACTCCCACCGGGGTGGGCGCGGTGCTCAACTACCTGACCTCGCACAAGGAGACCGCGATACGACAGCAGGCCCTGGCCGGGATGCTCGGCGTCGCCGGGCCCAACCCGCCGCTCGGCTGGATCAGCAACGTCCAGCCGCTCGCCATGGTGGACATCACGAATGACCGCCCGCCCGGCCCGGCGCAACCGACGATCCCGCTAGCCGTCCTGGTACGCAGCGACTTCGTCAGCGCCGTCAAGGCCGCCATCGGCGGCGTGCACCAGTATGGCGCCACGATCCCGTTCGCCAGCCCGCCGGTACTCCAGCTGCCCATCGCGACCCCCGGCGCTGCGCCACCGGCCGACATCCTCAGATACCTCGGCCGCGAACTCGATCTCGCGCCTGCGGCCGCGCTGGCCGCGCCGGCCGCTGACCCGCTAGCTATCGTCCGGCCGGCCGGGTCGTCGGACCCGTGGCAGATCGCGGCGAGGGTGCTCACGGCTACGTCGGCCACCGTGACGCCCGCTGACTATGACGCGATCCAGTGCACGCCTACCTCGAGCAGCACGGTCAGGCTAACGCAGGCGCCGCTCGTACCGCTGGGACCAGTACTCGCCAGCGCAGGCTTCTACCCGGCATCGCCGCTGCCGCTCCCGGCGAACAGCACCCAGACAGCCTGGGCGAAATTCACCAATATCACCGGGCTGGTCTCCGGGACCACGCGGCTAGGCGACGAGCTTAGCTTGCTCTACAACGCGGAGACCATCGCGAGCAGCGTGTTCGCCTCGGTCGTCGACTGGGTGTGGAACGGCTCGGCGTTCGACGGATCCTAGGGCCGCCAGGCGGCGGCTGAAGCTCGCCGACATCGAGGAGGGTGCCCGGTCGGGTGTCACCGCATCGGCCGTGTAGAGCGGATTTGAACTCCCATGCCCCTGCGGCTTCGTCGGCCGCCGCTCGGCCGCCTAACACGAAAGCCCTGGTCAGGCCATGATCATATGTGTCGCGACTGGCGCAATACGCCTGACGGGCAGCGTGTCTATGTGGGGAAGTACTGGACCAGCACCCCGGAAGCCATGGCGGAAGCAGGCCGAGCGCTCGTCCGGCGCCTGGTTGGGGTCATCCAGCGGCATCCCGTCTTGGCCTCTGCCGATGTGGTGGTGGCTGTGCCCGGTCATGACAGAACGTATCTCAGTTTCGGCGAGCGGATCGGGGCCAGCGTCGGCAGCGCTCTTGGGTTGCCCCTCGTTCGGGTGACTACTCCACGTGAGTTCCGGCCACCTGCAAAGGACCTGCCAGCCGCTGGAGATGACGCCGTGTGGAGTGAATTCTCCGTGGCCGAGAACCTGACGGGAGCGACCGCACTGATCGTTGACGATGTCTTCCGCACGGGGAGAACCATGTCGGCCGTCGGCTCCGCCGTCATAAGGGCAGGTGCTGCGCGGGCTTGCGGGCTCGTTGCCGTGCGCACGATGAGAAGGTAAAGACCTCAGCCAGCTAAAAGGACCAGTCTTCGTCCTCGCGCCGGGGGATGCCAGGAATGCGGGTGTTGATCACAATCGTTCGAAGCTCCCGGCTCAGGCGGTCCAGCGTTTCGTGATCAACTTGGAGTCGCGGCCGGGCAGTTACGCTCAGTGTCTGTGCGAGTGGGGCTAGAGGCACGGCTCCGCCCGCGACAGGACGATGCGCCGAGATGCGCGACAAGGACTGGGCGGCTTCCTCAAGCAGCGAGTTCCAACCGGAGACCTTTATGTGAGACTGGCGGTACGACTCGATCACGTCCCGCGCTATCACCGCTGAGCGGACCAGGTCCTGCTCAGCAGCCACCACGGGCCCTCCCTCAGCTATCTCCGCATGTCTGAAGCTCTCAATCCTTGCACATTCAGGATAGAGCGGCAGCGTCAGAATCTGTCGCAGACACGCAGAATCTGACGCTAGCTTAAAGGACGTGACCCGCCGACGACGGGGAGTAGAGCCTCCGGTACCCACCAGCTACGGCACACCGCATGTGCGTTGGCAACCGTCCAATGATCACGACGCAGTTCGCGTCGCGGCGCTGAATATCCAGCACCTTGTGCTACACGAGATGCGTCGACTGGCGGGCGAGGGCTTCACTGCCGACCTCAGTCGGCTTCTTGGGGTCAGCCCTCGAACGGCACAGCGCATCACCGCAGGTGATCACATGCTCGGGATCGACGAGATAGTCGAACTGGCCTGTCTCTTCGGCGACCATGTACTCGGGGCGATCCCTCGCACGGTGACGGAACTGTTCCCCGATGCCTATCGTCCCTTCCTTCAGTCCTGGCGACCTGGCGCCGGGGAACTCCCGGACTTTGCTCCGCAACGCGTTCCGGAGACGATTGCATGGCCAGAACCGGTCGCGGGCCTGTGCCGCTGGCTGGCAGACGAGTTCCGGGCAGGGCGCATAGGCTTGATCAACGCCTGGGTGGTCGCTCACAGCCTGGCAGAGCGCCTCTCCGATGCGGAAATCCCCAGCAGCCTCATCATGGCAAGCAGATCTGACGCGCCCGCAGTCGGGCGGGTGGGTCTAGACGTGCTCACGCGTACCCCTACCCGCCTCCTCTTGTGTTGTCTGCTGGACCCGGTTGACGAGCCAGTCGGTGCCATGCGTGACACGTTGAGCGCCTTCTACGAGCTTCTCGCCCAGGACGGCCAGCGAGTGGCGCTGTTGTGCCTAGGGCAGCGGATGGACGGACAGTTCCGGGTCCATGTGCCCGGCTTGGTGGCGGCACAAGTCGGCGACACCCTCACAGTCTCATTCCAGGTGGCAGGAGGGCTTGGCGCACCAGCCGCAAGGGAGCACGGGCCGCCAGACCTCGCTCTGACATTGGAAGCAAGTGCCGTCAGCGACCGGGGCATACGCGTGCTCGCGGTTAGTGTCGCTAAGACCGCATAGCGCAGTGCGGGTTGTGGTCGTCCTCCATCAGCTCGCACGTCAGGTCGGGCTGCACGGTTGTTTCCGGCAGACGCAAGATCGAGATTGGGCCTGATGCGGGCGGGGACATTGGAGGGCCGGAAGAGTCCGAGGGCGAATCGAACCCCCATGTGCGTGAGCTGCAGCTTTGCGTGTCCCAGACCAAGCACTCAAAGCGAACCACTGGTCAGGGCATGATCGTTCGTGTCCGAGGGGCGACTTGAACCGTTGGCCTATGTCCTGGCCGCCTTCCCCGCCCGCCCCGACGTCGCCTCGGTCCCGGCCACCAGGACCGCCTCCACCTCAATCTGAATATCCCCGACCCGGACCGGGATCAGCCGCCCCGCAACCACCACGCCCGCCCGCCCCTCCG
>DATGVY010000045.1:0-2408 GCA_035299845.1 Streptosporangiaceae bacterium | reverse complement strand
GGCGGCGTCTTCCGGGTGACGGACGGACTGCAGAAGGACTTCGGCGAGCACCGCGTGGTGGACACTCCGCTGGCGGAGTCCGGGATCGTCGGCACCGCGATCGGCCTGGCGCTGCGCGGCTACCGGCCGGTCTGCGAGATCCAGTTCGACGGCTTCGTGTACCCGGCCTTCGACCAGATCGTGTCCCAGCTCGCGAAGATGCGGTTGCGCTCGCTCGGCACGGTCAGCCTGCCGGTGGTGATCAGGATCCCGTGCGGCGGCGGCATCGGCGCGGTGGAGCACCACAGCGAGTCCCCCGAGGCGCTGTTCGCGCACACGCCCGGGCTGCGGGTGGTCGCCTGCGGCGACCCGGCGGACGCCTACGTCATGATCCAGCAGTCCATCAGGTCCGACGATCCGGTGATCTTCTTCGAGCCCAAGCGGCGCTACTGGGACAAGGCGGAGGTGGACACTGCGGGTGGGCTGGCCTCGGCGGTCCCGCTCGACCGGGCCAGGACGCTGACCAGCGGGACCGACGTGACCGTGCTTGCCTACGGGCCGATGGTCAGGACGTGCGCGCAGGCGGCGGTGGCGGCGGCGGAGGAAGGGCGCTCGCTGGAGGTGATCGACCTGCGGTCGCTCGCCCCGCTGGACACCGGCGCGATCTTCGCGTCGGTCCGGCGCACCGGCCGGTGCGTGGTCGTGCACGAGGCCGCCATCACCGGGGGCCTCGGCGCCGAGATCGCCGCGCGGGTGACCGAGGAGTGCTTCTACCACCTCCAGGCCCCGGTGCTGCGGGTCTGCGGGTATTCCACCCCGTACCCGCCGTCCCGGATTGAGGAGCACTACCTGCCGGACCTGGACCGGGTGCTGGACGGCGTCGACCGCACCTTCGCCTACTGAGAGAGGGCGGCATGTCAGAGCTAAGGCAGTTCAGGCTTCCCGATGTCGGCGAGGGCCTGACCGAGGCGGACATCGTGAAATGGCACGTCAAGCCGGGCGACCGGGTGGCGGTCAACCAGATCATCGTGGAGATCGAGACGGCGAAGGCCGTCGTCGAGCTGCCCAGCCCGTTCGAGGGCGTGGTCGCCGGGCTGCTCGTACCCGAAGGAACGACCGCTGACGTGGGAACGCCGATCATCTCGGTGGACGTGAGCCCCGGCACCGACGGCACAGGCGCGGATCAGGGCGCGGCCGCCGCTGCCGGGACGGCGGCGGCGGATCTGGTGCCATCGCCGCCCGCGGAGGGCGCGGTCGAGCCGGGTATCTATGGCAGCCTCGCACCCAAGCCGGAGCGCCAGGCGGTGCTCGTCGGCTACGGGGTCAAGCTCGGCACCACGGCGCGGCGCGCACGGAAGGCGCCCGCGCGTGCGCAGCCGCAGGACACCGAAAGAGCAACAACCACAACCGACATTAACGGGACGACCGGGGCTGGCCGCCCTGACCGCGGCGAGCGTCCGGCGGTGCTGGCCAAGCCGCCAGTCCGCAAGCTGGCCAGGGACCTGGGCGTTGACCTGTCGGCGCTGGCAGGCACCGGCCCGAACGGCTCGATCAGCAGGGACGACGTCCTGTCAGCGGCCGGCGTCAGTGGCGATGATGCCGCCGCGGCGGCCGCCGTCGTTCCCGGCCCGGCGCGGTTCGCGCCGGTTGCCGCCGTCTCGCGGGAGGAGCGGATCCCGATTCGCGGCGTGCGGAAGCACACCGCGGCGGCAGTGACGGCGAGCGCGTTCACCGCTCCGCATGTCACAGAATTCCTGCAGATCGACATGACGGAGACGATGTCGGCCACGGCCCGGCTCAAGTCGCTGCCCGATTTCGCCGGGGTGCGGGTATCCCCGCTGCTGTTCGTGGCCAAGGCGGTCCTGGTGGCGGTCGGACGGCAGCCGATGATCAATTCATCCTGGGACGAGGCCGCGCAGGAGATCGTGGTCAGGCACTACGTCAATCTCGGCATCGCCGCGGCCACCGACCGCGGCCTTATCGTGCCGAACATCAAGGATGCCCAGGCGCTGACGCTCCCGGCACTCGCCCGGGCGCTGAACGACCTCGCCGAGACGGCCCGGGCGGGCAAGGCCTCTCCCGCCGACCTTCGCGGCGGGACGATCACCATCACCAACGTGGGCGTCTTCGGGGTCGACACGGGCACTCCCATCCTGTCGCCCGGCGAGGCCGCAATCCTCGCGTTCGGCCAGGTCAAGGACGCGCCATGGGTGCATGCGGGGCAACTCGCCGTCCGCAAGGTCACGACGCTCGCGCTGTCCTTCGATCACCGCATCATCGACGGCGACGTGGGGTCCGCCGTGCTCAGCGACATAGGGGCGATGCTCGAGGATCCGCTGAACATGCTCGCCTGGGCCTGACCTGGCAGCCGGGTCAGAGCGCCTCGGCCGGCACCTCGCATGCTCGCCTGGGCCTGACCTGGCAGCCGG
>DATGVY010000044.1:0-3367 GCA_035299845.1 Streptosporangiaceae bacterium | reverse complement strand
GAGTACGGTGCCGCTGGTGAAGATGACTTTCCGGTCGGCAATGCCGCGAGGATACCAGCAGGTCAGGTGGATCTCGGTGCCCCACGATCTGGGCTGCAAGGCGATGGTGGCGTCGACCGGAGTGGCGACGAGCGCGGCCATTGCCCGGGGTGCCAGTTTCGGGCCGCCGCTGCTCGACGGCAGGACGATGACGATCAGTGCAATCGCACAGGCAACGGCAAGCAGGGCCAGACCAGTCGTGAGCCGGCGGCGACGGGCTCGTTCCCGTCCGGCGGCTTGCAGCAGGCGGGCAGCAGAGTGTCATGGACGCCTGTGGCGGCCGCCTCGGGCGGTGCGGCAAAGACGGACTCGTCCAGTCCGGCAAGCAGCGGCGGGATTGCGGAGATCTCGGCCAGGCTCGCCCGGCACCGCCGGCAGATAGCCAGGTGCGCCTCGTAGGCGAGACGCTCGTCGGCACCGAGCGCTCCGAGCAGGTAGGCGGCGTCGAGGCGCGCGTACGGGTCGGCCGTCATTCGATATCTCGTAGTTCCTCGATGGCCAGCCGCAGCACATGCAGCGCGTAGTAGGTGCGGGACCTCACCGTCCCGGGCGCGGTCCCCAGTGCATGCGCGGCCTGTGCAACCGAGCTTCCGCGAAGGCACAACTCTGCCAGGACGTCCCGATGTTCCTGCGTAAGCCGACCTAGCGCGGCGGCCACCAGGTCGCGGTTCACGAGCGGGTCGCTGGCGTCGCCGACTGGCTGGTCACCGATGCGGTCGAGTTCGGTCTCGGGGCTCCAGCGCGTGGTGCGCCCCTCGTCGATAACGATGTGGCTACTCGCTCCCCCGCGCGGCAAGCCGCTTTGGTCGACGAGTGCGCTGCTCACTGGCCGGCCCCGCTGCCACCTGCGCCGCCATTCCTGTCCCGTCATACGCACGGCGGCTGCGCCTGGTTCACCGGTATCTGCACCGTCCCGGATCACGTGACCTGGTTCGCGAGAGTAACCGATCGTACCGCGATCCGCAGTAGAAGGCGACGGGCCGACGCACGGCCGACGGCTGACGGTGATCCGAAGCATCCGTGCCGTCGTCAGTGCGATCTTTTCCGCGCCGAGGCGGTACTGAAGGTGTCGAGGAACTGGTTGCGGAAGGCGTCCATTGGCTCGAGCGGAGCTTTGAGATTAGGCAGCAGCCCGTCCTGCCAGTGCCAGGAGGCAATCTGCCTGAACACCGAAGGGTCGCGGGCGACGATCGAGATCGGCACCTCGTGGTTGGCCCCAGGGCCGCTGACGGCGGTGTGGGGCTGGTGGTCGCCGAGCAGGATGAGCACGAGGTTCGGGTCGCTCAGCTCTGTGACCCATGAAGTGAGGGCATCCAGCGAGTACTGGATCGACTGGCCGTAGAACTGGCGCACGGTGCTGGAGTTGCGCCAGACCGTGGTCGCTGATTCGCTCTCCGCGGGCTGGGGGTCGAATACCGAGCCGTTGCCTACCTCGTTCCAGGGCACCATGGTCGGCAGCGGGGCCCAGGGTATGTGCGAGGAGGTCAGGTCGATCTCGGCAAACACGGGCTTGTGGCCAGAGGTGAGCTCGTCCCGCTGGAACGCGGCCAGGGTGTACTGGTCGGGCATTGCGGAGTAGCTGAAGGTTGGGCCGCGGTAGCCGACGTTGAGCCGGTTGTAGAGCTGGTCGTAGTGGTAAAAGTACGTGCCGGGTTTCCAGGTCGTGTTGTTAGATGGGTCGTCGGTGACCGTGTGCCACCCGGCCTTGTTGAAGGCGTCGCTGAGAGTGAACCGCTGGCTGGCGAGGAGCTCGCCATACCGCTGATTGCTGTTAACCCACAGCCCTGACTGCAGGGTGGAGTGGGCGAGCCAGCTGATCCCGCCGAAGGTCGGGGATTTGAGCCAGGCGCTCTGCGTGGACCAGCCGGCGCGGGTCAGCGAGCCGGTTTGCTGGCGCAGGACGGCGTCGACTCCCGGCGAGAAGCTCGTACCCCGGACGGCGACCTGCCCGTAGCTTTCGACGAAGGCGATGATGACGTCCTTGCCGCGCAATCCGGTCAGCAGGTCAGAAGCGGGGACGGCGGCCTCGGGGTCGTGGCTGTGGATGGCCTGCTCGAAACGTCGCGGGTCGCTGAGCGCTGCCTGGCCGGCGCGCACCTGCGACACGGCCAGCCCGGTGGCGCTGGCCGCGGCGACCGGAGCCCCAGGGATGAGCTGCAGTGACAGGCCCGCGCACAGCCCCCAGACGGCTGTGAGAGCAGCAAGGCCGCGAACGGCGCCGTGGCGGTGACGGGCGGCCACAGCGGTGATGTGAATCGTTGCTGCGGTGATTGCGCCGAGGATCAGGATGAGACCGATCACGACCACGACGAGTACGATGTTGGTGAGCGTGCTGCCGATAGCGTCGCGTATTACGCCCTTAGCCGGGCCGATGCTGCTCCAGTCGTTCACCGGGTTGAACGCCCGATCGAGCTCCTCGTAGAACGCTATGTTGAGGATCTTGTCGACAGTGAGCAGGCCGAGGAGGATTCCGGCGATAGTGGCCACGATCCGTCGTGGCCAGGGCGGCAGCACCAGCGCGACAGCCACCAGGACCAGCGCTTCCACTGGGATGCGGACAAAAGCGCCGAGGGAGAACTGCCAGAGACGGTCGGGCGCCAAGAGGTCGAACCACAGGACCACGAGCGCAAGCGCGGCGATGGCGATCCGCAGTGCCCGGCGGGTGCGCGGGCCGGCGCCGGTGCGGTACAGCCAGATCACGTCGCGGCCGAACGACCCGGCCAGCAGCAGCAGCGCGGCGGCGACCGCGATCATCCCGGCCAGGCGACTCGGCACCCCGGATGCGGCAACGGTGAGCACGATGCCCTGGACCGCGGCCACGACCTTGCGCCAGTACCGGGGCGGCAGCGGGGCGGCCAGCCACGGCATCAGCCAGCCTGCCAGCAGCAGCGCGTAGCGGGCGGCGCCGATGGCCAGCACCCACCCGCCGTAGTCCCGGGAGACGGCGATGCTGAGCAGCAGGATGAGGAAGGCGTCGACCTCGCCGTCGAGGCGGGCGCCCAGCGAGGTGGCTGTGCCGGTCCGGCGCGCTACCTGCCCGTCCACCGCGTCGAGGACCAGCGCGACGATGGACAAGGTGACCAGCGTTGTGACCGACACCGGCCGGCTAAAGGAGTCCGCAACCAGGCCCGCGACCCCGGCGATCAGTACCGCCCGGGTCAGGGTGACCCAGTCCGCCGGGAGAATTGCCGGCTGGTCGCTGCGCATGCGGGCGGTGACAAGCAGCGCGGTCGCCGCCGAACCGGTGGCCAGCCCGGCGATCCAGCCGGCGACGCCGAGACCAGCCGTGGCGGAGACGACGCCGAGCAGGACGGCTGTGGCGAGCATC
>DATGVY010000043.1:0-11750 GCA_035299845.1 Streptosporangiaceae bacterium | reverse complement strand
CGCGCCGCGGACAACGTCGGCGGCGTAGCGGAGTCACCGTCCGAGGCGCGCAGCGACCCGGGTAGCGCCGTGCCCGGGCAGGTCCCGCCCGGGCGGTCCGATGGGAGCGGCGATGCCGGGCCAGGCCGGACGTGGCGCGTCCGGGTGATCGGAGTGCTGTCCCGGCACCGGCTGGTATGCGTGCTGCTGGCCGCCGGGCTGGTCATGCGAGTGCTGACCCAGGTCGCTTACCACCCAGCGCTGATCTACGTCGACTCGCTCAAGTACCTGTACGGCGAATATCCCGGCTCCGACCCGCTCGGGTACCGGTTTCCGCTGCGGATCATCCTGCTGATCGGCGATCTGGGGACCGTCGCCGCGATCCAGCATGTCCTCGGCCTGGCGCTGGCCGTTGCCCTGTACGCCGTGCTGCTGCGCTGTGGTGCGGCCCGCTGGCTGGCGGCCATCGCCGTCGCGCCGGTGCTGCTGGATGCCTACCAGCTGCAGATGGAGCACATGATCATGCCCGACGTCTGGTTCGAGGCCATGCTGGTGGCAGGGCTCGCGGTGCTGCTGTGGCGGCCCGCGGTGAGCTGGCCGTTCGCGGTCGCGGCGGGCCTGATCCTCGGCTCATCGGCGACCGTCAAGCAGGTGGGGGAGATCCTGATCCTGCCTGCCGTGCTCTACCTGCTGGCGGTCGGCGGCGGCTGGCGCCGTGTCGGCACGTCAGCCGTCCTGGCCGCGGCTTTCCTGCTGCCGATCCTCGGCTATAGCAGCGTCTCTTACGCCCGGACCGGGCATTTCTGGCTGTCCGCCGGGCAGAGCCGGGCCGGCCGGATGGCCGCTGCGGCCGACTGCGCCACCTTGAAGCTGCCCGCAGCTGTGCGGCCGCTGTGCCCCACGCCGGCCGAGCAGGCGCAGGGTCCCGACTGGCTCGAGCATTCCGGTCACTCGCCGCTGCATGCCGCCGCCATACCACCCGGCGCGAACCGGGCCAAGCTGATTTCGGCGCTGACCTCGGCGGTGGAACACCAGCAGCCGGCCCGCGTGGTGGCGTCGATCGCCCGCGATTCGCTCCGCCTGTTTGCCGTGACCCGTACCGGCGGCCCAGGCGTCACGCCCATCGCGCGCTGGCAGTTCCAGACCAGGTATCCGACTCACCCCCCGTGGGTCAACGTCGGTCGCGGTCACGTCATCGTCATCGGCTTGCAGCGGCGGGTGTTCGGGCGGTTCAGGTTCAGCGATCTCGCCCCGTCCTACGGAGGCGCGGCGCAGGTCAACTGGCCAGCGGCGGCGTTCCTGCGGTTTTACCAGCTCTATGGCGGCTACACCCCAGGCCCGCTGCTGGCCCTCTGTGTCCTGGCGGGCCTGGCCGGCTCGTTCCTGGCCCTGACACGCCGCGTCAGGGCAGGCCGCAGCCGCCGGCTTGCGCTGGCCTGCCTGCTCTTTACCGTCACCGCGGTGGCGGTTGTGCTGGCGCCGGATGTCCTGGAGTTCTCCTGGCGCTACCAGCTCCCCGCCGTGGTCTTCCTCCCGCCAGCTGGCGTGCTGGGAGCCAGTGTCCTGCTGGCCATCCGCCAGGCGCGCAGGCAGCCGCAGGGCGAGCGGGTGATCGCGGATGAGCAGACAGAGACCTGAGCCGGCTCTGGAATGATGGGTCAGCGGTCACCGGGGCGCAGTCGCGTCATAAACCCAAAGATGTTACGCAGCCCCCGCTGGCTAGTCCTGCTCCCGAACTGGCACCCGCAGGCCGGCTTCGGCAAGCACCTCCTCGGTGGGCCGCGGGCTCGTCCGGAACCCGGCGGCGATACCCCTGATGAGCGACTTTCCGAGGGTGCCCCGGTCGGGTGAGCTCGCGAAGGTGCGAGCCCAGCGACGCAAGGTCGAGCCTCCGTAGAGCACACGCTCCAGCGGGGCGAGCGGCGAGCGGGCCTTGAGCATCCAGATCTTGTTCCGGACCTCGTAGAAGAAGCGCGGCCCCGGGTCGATGTTCGTGGCGCCGAATGTTCGCGTCTTGTGCACTACCACGCTGGCCGGGCAGAGCAAGCCGGCCTGGCCGCGCAGCAGCCGGGTGGTGAATTCGAAGTCATCGTTCCACAGGAAGTAGTCCGCCTGCGGCAAGCCGCGCTGTCGGCACGCGCCGGCGTCGACCAGGATCGACACGAACGATGCCGAGCGGATCGCCGTGCAATTGACGGCGGCGGCGGCGCGGCGTTCTGCCTTAGTCACGAACGGCTTGGTCCGCGGGGTATTCATCGGGTGCGCGCGCCCGTCGGTCCACAGCACGCGGCTGGCGATCAGCACGGGAGGCTGGGCCGGATAACCGCCGCGTGCCTCGAGCATCGTCAGCAGTGCGTGCCGCCCGGGCACGGTGTCGTCGTCCATGAGCCAGATCAGGTCGGCCGCTCCGGCCAGGGCCAGCGCCGTGCCGCAGGCGAAGCCGCCGGCCCCGCCGGTGTTGCGCGCTAGCTCGGCCAGCTGCACGGACGGGTAGCTGGCGCGCACCGCCGCGGCGGTCTCATCGGTCGAGGCGTTATCGACCACGATCACGGCGTCTGGCGGGCGGCTCTGCGAGTGCACCGCCGCGAGCGCCTCAAGCAGCAGCTGCTGGCGGTTGTACGTCACCACGACCGCGATCACCCGAGGTGGATCGCCCGCTGTCACGGGCCTGTCGCTGCCGCCGTGCATGCTATTGAGGCTTCCGCGTCCGGCGGCGTTCGAGTGTTCGCCAGGCCATGATGCGCAGTCGGCGCACGGCCGGAGAGCGGCTGCTGAGCTCGCGCACCGTCCGCTTGAGCCGCGGCGAGGATGCGACCGTCGACTCGACCCGGCCAACTAGCCCGCGCTGCCCGGCCGCGGTCCTGTCCGGCTTGGCCGCCGGGTTCGCCTGGTAGTACTGGTTGACGACGAGGGCCGCCGCGGCGGCCACCGCAGCGTCGAGCACCCGGTCGGCCGGCTGGTCGGCGGGACTGGCGGATGGCTCGATGACCGTCGCGGGCCGCAGCTCATCGAGATCGCCGATGAGGTCATAGCCAGAGTCACTCAGGGCGCCGATGAGAACATCCGCCGCGCCCTTGACCCAGGTATCCCTGCTGGCGGGGAGGACAAGCCGTCCGCCGCGCGGCCGCGCGGCCAGGGCCTGGTGCGCGACCGCCTCCTTGACGTTCCACATGTAGAACCAGTTGGGGACTTCTTCGGGAAGTGCCTGGTTGAGGCGTCGCAGGAACTCGATCTCGGGCAGCCCGAGCGAGACGTTCGCCCGGGCGCGGGTGATGTCGACGCTACCCGGGTCGATGCCGAGCAAGGACGCGAAGCGCTCCCACAGCAGCCCATCGCCCGCTCCGGTCGGCGGGGTCGTGATCACGTGCACTTGCCTGGCCGGCAGCAGACGCACGTGATCACGACCAGAACCACCACTGGCGCCGGTCGGCAGCCGGCGACTCGCGGTCGATCACATTCTCCAGCCAGTCCTCCCAGCCCAGGGCATTGCGGTGCTTGACGGTCTCCTGCCACTCGGCGGGCAGCAACGTTGCCATGGCTCGCACGGTGAGGACGACGTGTACCTCGGCCGGCTGCAACGACTGCACGGCGCGGTCAGCCTGGTCGGCATCGGCCGCCGAGAAGAGCTCGTGCGAGATGACGGCAAGCCTGGGCGCCTGCCGCGCCTGACGGGCAAGGATGTCCCATTCACCGGTCCAGGATCCGGCCGGGTCCGAGGCCAGCTTCGGGATGCCGCGCAGGTCCTGGCTGGCGCGAAAATGATCTTGCGGGTGATGGCCAGGCAGCACGACACCGCCCGCTGCGAGTTCGGCCCGGTTGCGCCACATGACCTGCTGCAGAAAGGTCGTGCCCGTCTTGGGCTCACCGATGTGCAGGATCACCTTCGGCTGCTGGGTGCCGGAAGAGCCGCTGTTAGCGGCGCCCGGGACGGGATCTGGCGCCGCATCGGGCTGAGCGGCGTCGTGCGCTGCCATCCGGACACCTCGTAGGTCGTGGTAGGTGGTGGGCCGTGGCACCTCGCGGCCACGGTTGACCAGGTGCGCGGGTAAGCTCGCAGCCGACAGTAACGCAGCCAATCTTACCCAGTGCGGTGTTCACCTTATGGCCCGTATTCGCGCAAGCGGAAGCATGCCGACGGCCGGCGTGCCAGGCTAGCCACATGTCGCGCCGTCCGGGACCGTCGGCTCCGGAAACCCGCGCCCCGTCGCTGCGCGCATGTCTCGCCGGATGGTCGCCGCGCGCATATCTGTCAACATGGAGGGCGAGTTCTGCACATGCATGAGCCCTTCTCGCTGCTGGTCTCGGTGTACGACGGCGAGCGGCCCGACTACTTCCGGCGGGCGTTCCGCAGTGCGGTCAACGACCAGACCGTGCGTCCGGACCAGGTGGTCATCGTTCGTGACGGGCCGGTTCATGACGAGCTCGGCAAGTGCCTGGATGAACTTCAGGCGACCAGCCCGGTGCCGGTGACGCTGGTCCCGCTGCAGCGCAACGGCGGCCTGGGACCTGCCCTGGATCAAGGGCTGGCCGCGAGCTGGTTTGACGTGGTCGCCCGCATGGACGCCGACGATGTGGCGATGCCGCATCGCTTCGAGGTGGAGTTGCCGCTCATCCAGAACGCCGACATCGTCGGGGCCGGCCTGCTGGAGTTCGTCGATGACACCGATCACATCGTCGGGCAGCGGGTACCGCCGACAGATCCCGCCAGGATTCAGCGCTATGCGCGGCTGCATGATCCGTTCAATCACCCGACTGTCGTCTATCGCCGGCATGCCGTTCTGGCGGCAGGCGGCTACGGCGATCTGCCGCTCATGGAGGATTACGCGCTCTTCGCCCGAATGCTCGACAACGGGGCGCGAGCGATCAACGTGGCCGAGCCGCTGGTATTCTATCGCGTCGGCGCGGAGTCCTTCAAAAGACGAGGCGGCACCGAGCTGCTCCGCTCCGAACTGCGGCTGCAGCGAGAATTCCGGCAGCAGGGGTTCACCTCGCGGGCGGAGTACGTGCGCAACGTCATGGTTCGCGGCGGCTACCGGCTGGTCCCGTGGTGGTTCCGTCGTGCGCTGTACCGCCCAATCGTCGCGCACTACAGTGAGCGCCCGGGGCCGGAACTGGCCACGCACACGGAGTGGGAGCCCCCGGAGTGGGAGTACGCAGAGGAATGGCGGGAGTACCCGGAGACATCCGCCGCCGTGCCTGGCGTGCGCCGGCGTTGCCGGTGAGCACGTGAACATCGACCTCGCGATCGTCGGGTCTGGCTTCTTCGGGCTCACCATCGCGGAACGGTGTGCGGCCGATCTGGGCCTGCGCGTGCTCGTCATCGAGCGCAGGCACCACATCGGCGGGAACGCCTACACCGAGCCAGAACCGGAAACCGGGATAGAGATACATCGCTACGGTGCGCATCTCTTCCATACCTCGAATGCCCGGGTCTGGGAGTACGCCAACCGGTTCACGGCCTTCACCGGCTATCAGCACCGGGTGTTCTCGGTCTGCCAGGGCCGGGTGTATCCGATGCCGATCAACCTGGCGACCATCTGCGAGTACTTCGGCACGGTGCTGTCCCCGGACGAAGCGCGGGCGCTGATAGCCGGGCAGTCTGCCGAGGTGGCGGCGGATCAGGCCGGCAACCTCGAGCAGAAGGCCGTGTCGCTGATCGGGCGGCCACTCTACGAGGCGTTCATCCGCGGCTACACCGCCAAGCAATGGCAGACGGATCCTGCCGACCTGCCCGCGGAGATCATCACGCGGCTGCCGGTGCGCTACACCTTCGACAACCGCTACTTCAGCGACACCTTCGAGGGGCTGCCGGTCGACGGCTACACCGCCTGGCTTGAGCGCATGATCGACCACGCCAACATCGAGGTGCGGCTGGACACGGATTTCGCCGGGATGCGGTCCGGCCTGCTGGCCAACGTGCCGGTCGTGTACACCGGCCCGCTCGATGCGTACTTTGACTACGCCGCGGGTGACCTGGGCTGGCGCACTCTCGACTTCGACGTGGAGGTGCTCGCTACCGGCGACTTCCAGGGAACGCCCGTGATGAACTACGCGGACGAGGACGTTCCGTTCACCCGTATCCATGAGTTCCGACACTTCCACCCCGAGCGCGACTGGTATCCGGAGGACAAGACAGTGATCATGCGGGAGTACTCGCGGTTTGCCGACCGCGGCGATGAGCCGTACTACCCCATCAACATGGCCGCGGATCGGGCCAAGCTGGCGGCTTACCGCGAGATGGCAGAACGGGAGCCCGGTGTGCTGTTCGGCGGGCGCCTCGGCACGTACAAGTACCTCGACATGCACATGGCGATCGCATCCGCGCTGAGCATGTACGACAACCGCCTGCGCCCGTTCTTCGCCGATCGTGCGCCGCTGGCCGGCGGAGGTGTGCGGGCATGATGAGCGAGCACGTGGGCATGATGAGCGAGCACAATGCGGGCCCCGGCCTGCGTGTCCTGCAGCGGGTCGTGTTCCCTGGCGAGGACCTCGACGTCGTGCCGCTGTATGTCGAGACCAACATGGAACGAGGCGCCGCTGAGCGCGCCGCCGAGATCCTGACCGAGTCGCTCACCAAGGCCAAGGCCAAGGCGCTCACCAGGACCGCATCGCTGACCAGCGCCGTGGCCGGTGAGGCACAGTCGAGCATTCGATTCGGCCCGGGCGCGGCGGTCGAGCCGGCCGGGGAAGTCGAGCCGCGCCGGAGCGCATCGATCAGGGAGGGCCGCCGCGTCTCGTTCGCCACCTACTTCAACGCCTTCCCGGCGAGCTACTGGCGCCGGTGGACCACCGTGGATTCCGTGACGCTCCGCATTCGCCTGGCTGGCGAGGCGACGATTGTCCTGTACCGCTCCACCGCCAAGGGCCTCAGCCACCCGGTCGAGACGATCAAGGTCGAGACCGGCGAGCCGGAAACGATCGAACGGACGCTGCCGCTCACGGAGTTCATCGACGGCGGCTGGTACTGGTTCGACATCGTGGCCGGCCCGCGAGGGACGACGCTGATCGAGGCGGACTGGGCCGCGCCAGCCCCGCAGGCTCCCAGCGGCCGTATCAGCATCGGGATCACCACCTTCAACCGGCCCGATTTCATGGTCGGGCAGCTGCGCACCCTGGGCGACGCGGCGGAGGTGCTGGATATTCTCGACGCGGTCTACGTCGTCGACCAGGGCACTGACCACGTGACGGACCACCAGGACTTCGCCGACGCGGCAAAGAAGATCGGCGACCGGCTGCACGTCATCCAGCAGGGGAACATCGGCGGCTCAGGCGGGTTCTCCCGGGCGATGGACGAGACACTGCGCGCGGGCAAGAGCGACTACCTGCTCGTTCTCGACGACGACATCACTCTCGATCCCGAAGGCATCCGGCGAGCGGTGATCTTCGCGGATCTCTCCCGGCGGCCGACGATCGTCGGCGGGCACATGTTCAGCCTGCACGACCGGTCGGTGCTGCACGCGTTCGGCGAGACTGTCGCACCCTACAAATGGTGGTGGGGGCCCGCTCCGCGCACCAACCAAGGTCACGATTTCGGGCGCCGGAACCTGCGGCATACGCCGTGGCTGCACCGCCGCGTCGACGCCGACTATAACGGCTGGTGGATGTGCCTTATCCCGACGCGGATCATCGCCGAGGTAGGCCTCGCGCTGCCGGTCTTCATCAAGTGGGACGACGCCGAATACGGACTGCGCGCCCGCAAGGCCGGCTATCCCACCGTGTCCATGCCGGGCGTGGCCGCGTGGCACGTGCCCTGGCAGGACAAGACCGACGCTACCGACTGGCAGGCGTATTACCACCTGCGGAACCGTCTCGTCACCGCGCTGCTGCACTCGCCATACGACCGCGGCGGCCGTCTCGTCGCTGAGAGCGCGGAAACACAGGTCCAGCACCTGCTGTCGATGCAGTACTCGACGGCCGCACTGAGATTGCTGGCCGTCGAGGACGTGCTGTCGGGGCCGGAGCACCTGCACGCAGAGCTGCGGACCAAGATGAAGGACCTTCGGGACCTTCGCAGGCAGTACATCGATGCGCAGACCGCGCCGGACATCGAGAGCTTCCCCCCGGTCCGGCGGCGTAAGCCGCCGGGCAAGGGCCGGGAGTTCACCTCCCCGACCAACAAGATCGGCCTGCTGACGAAGGCCGCGGCCGGGGCGGCGCGGCAGCTGACGTCACCGCGAAAGGATGCCAGGCAGCGGCCGCTGGCGGCGCTGCCCTACCAGGACGCGTCCTGGTGGACGTTGTCCAACCTGGACAGCGCCCTGGTGTCAGCAGCTGACGGCGCGAGCACCGCTTGGTACCAGCGCGACCCGCAGCTGTTCCGCTTGCTCACGCAGCGCAGCCTGATCCTGCACTCCCGGCTGCTACGGCAATGGCCGCGCCTGGCCGCGAACTACCGTGCCGCGGCGGCCGAGTTCACATCGCCGGCGAGGTGGCGGCAGACCTTCGAGGCGTCCCTGGACGACCCGCCTGACCGGCGATGACCTCAGCGCCATCGGGACAGCGAAACGAGATGTCCCCGCGCCCCGAGCCGGAGGGCAAGCCCGCGGCGGCGGGCGGCGGCCCGCCGGCGGTGCCTGCCGGCCGGTGGGCGATGGCCGCCGCGAGGTTCGGGCCGGCCGGCGGCGCGGCCGCGGCGATGGCGGTTCTCGGATTGTGGGGACTAGCGCGTTCGCAGTCCATGGGCAACGACGAGGTGGCGACCCACTGGGCGGCCTCGCTGAGCCTCCGTGACCTCGCGCACCTGCTCAACAACGTCGATGCCGTGCACGGGCTGTACTACCTGCTGATGCACTACTGGATGGCGCTGGGCAGCAGCCCGACGTTCATGCGCATCCCCTCGGTCATCAGCATGACTGCCGCTGCGGCGATGGTGGCGATCACCGGCAGGCGGCTCACCGGATCGGGCTGGGCCGGGCTGTTCGCCGGCCTGATCATGGCGGTGACACCGACCATCAGCTTCTACGCGCAGACCGCGCGGTCCTACGCGCTGGTATTCGCCTGCGTCCTCGGCTCGACGCTGGCCCTGTTGCATGCCATGAAAGCCGAGGCTCCAGGCGGGACCGGCGGGCGGGTCGTGCGCCGGTGGCTGGTCTACGCCGCGCTGGTGACACTGGGCGGCTACCTGCACGAGCTGTCCCTGCTGGTGCTGGCGGCGCACGCGATCACGGTCCTGCTGGCCAGGTACGGGCTGCGGGCCGCTGTGCACTGGGCGGCCACGGCGGCCGCAGGCGCGCTGCTGGTCACGCCCCTCGTCGTGATCAGCCATCGGGAGGATCGCGTCATCGGCTGGATCCCCCGGCCGGGCCCGACCGCCCTCCGGATTCTCTTCCAGGACTACTTCGGTGCGACGAAGGTGGTCGCCGTCGTCCTTTTGGGCTGCGCCGTGGCAGCCGTGCTGCCCCCGCGCGGAAGGTGGCGACTCCGGCCGGGCGGCGCGGCCGCGGAAACCGGCGCGAAGCCCGAGCCCGCATGGTGGAGCCGCGGCGGGATCTCCTTGCCGTCAGTAGCGGCGCCGCTGCTCGTGGTGCCGGCCGCGGTGCTGCTCCTCGAATCACTCGTCGCGCGGCCGTTGTACGTCGATCGTTACGTGCTGTATGGCGAGGCAGGCGCGGCCCTGCTGGCCGGCGCCGGGGTGTACAGGATCGGCCGATGGCTGGGCGACGTGGTCGACCGGCGAGCGCTGTTCTGGGTGCCGGGCGCGGTCCTGTGCGTGTGCGCGCTGCTGCTGCAGCTCGGGCCGCAGCAGCGGGTCCGCACTCCGGGCAGCCGCCTGTTCGACTTCGGCGGACCCGCTCGCTACCTGGCAGCCAACGCGCGGACCGGCGACGGGATGCTCTTCTTCAACGCGTTCTACCGGAAGGCCAGGCTGGGCTACCCGCGCGACTTCCAGAACGTCAGCGACTTCGCGATGGCCGTGTCGCCGCTGCAGGCAGGCACGTTCCGGGGCAGCGACAAGCCGTTCGATGTCACGCTCCCGCTGATGCTCGCCCGCCAGCGGATCTGGGTGCTCGGCAGGGCGCCTTCGGCGCAGCTGTCTGCGCCGCTGTTCAGGGACGAGAGCCTGGTGCTGGAGCACCGTTTCTCTCTGGTAGCCGAGCGGCACTTCAAGGGCATTGTCGTCACGCTCTGGGGCCGGCGCTGAGCCCGGCCGCGAGGACATCCCAGCGCGGCAGCCGAGGTTCACTGCCCACAGCACATGGTCCAGGTCGCCCGCGACCAGCGCCTGCGAAGTGGTGCCGTTGGGCGTCGAGACCGTGGCGGTCTGCAGCCAGTCCGGGATGTTGCCTGGCACCCGTTTCTGGAAGAAGGAAGGCCCGGCCGCGCCTTCGGGGAAGCGCTGCAGCAGCACCGGGCGTCCGCCCATTGTCCGCATCAGCGGCTCTGCGACCCGCAGATAATGCCTGGCGAGGTCGGCCTTCGTCTCGCCCCGCTCGGGAAAGAGCACCTTTCCGGATGGGTGATCAGGCCGCTTCGCATGGTGCCTCATTCCTCCAGTTACGGTACCCGGTCAGCCATGATCGTCAGTGTCGGCGTCACCAGGGCTGCCGCGGGTCCTCATGACCGACGGCTCGCCCTGCCCCAAACCGCGGATTGCCGCGCCGCCTGGGCGGTTAGCCCGAAGTTCCCCCCAAGCCGATTGGTCGACGCGTTTGACCAGGTGGTAGAGCCCTTGATCACGGAAATTACATGTCTATGTAGTCATGAGCTGGGGCTGTTTCACCTGGTCAGCGCCCATATCGGTTCGCCACCGGGGGGAACTACGGGTTAGCTGCCTGGCGGGCTGGACCGGACGAAGTCGGCGACGACGGCGCCGAGCTGTTCGCCTGCGTCCTCCTGCAGGAAATGCCCGGCTCCCTGAATCACTGGGTGCTGGACGCCCGCGGCGCCTGGTACGGCGTTCTTGAGTATCGGCGCCATTGCCCCCGTGATGGGATCGCGGTCGCTGAACGCCACGAGAAATGGCTTGTCCCAGGCAGACAGCTGCCGCCAGGCGGCCCGGTTGGCAGCTGTCGCCGGATCATCGGGGGATGTCGGTACCAGTCCTGGCATCGCCCGTGGCCCGGCCATGAAGGTCTCGTCGGGGAACGGCGCGTCATAGGCGGCAAGCACCGCGGGCGACAGTACCGTCTGGCAGCCGGACTGCACCAGGCGTGCGACCTGCAGGCGCGGCGCGGTGCGCACGACCTCGCGAAACCGCAGCCAGATCTCCGGCATCGGCTGGTCACCGGTGGGCAGCCCGGTGTTGGCCGCCACAATGCGGGCGAACCGCTCCGGGTGCTCGGCGGCCAGCCGCAGCCCGATCAGGCCGCCCCAGTCCTGCCCGACGAGAGTCAGCCCGCTCAGGTCAAGCCGGTCGAACGCGAGCGCCCGGATCCACTCCACGTGCCGTGCATAGCTGTGGTCAGCGATCTCGGCTGGCTTATCTGAGCGCCCGAATCCGACCAGGTCGGCCGCGATCGCGCGCAGCCCGGCGCCGGCCAGTACCGGCATCACCCTGCGGTAGAGAAACGACCAGCTCGGCTCGCCGTGCAAGAGCAGCACGGGCTCGCCGTCCGGCGGCCCGGCTTCCACGTAGGCGAGCCGGATGCCGCCGACATCGGCATATCGCGGCGGGTAGCCGAAATCCGGCAGGTCCGCGAAACGATCATCGGGGGTTTGCATCACTCGCATCCGGTCATGTTGTCACGGTGACCGCAAGGCCGCATCGCGGCAGCAGGCGTCAGGAGCCATCAGGCCAGCCAGCCGCCCCCTGCCGCCTGACCCGCTCGGTC
>DATGVY010000042.1:0-16285 GCA_035299845.1 Streptosporangiaceae bacterium | reverse complement strand
AACTGGCAGTGTCACGCGGTGTGGCAGGTGGCCAGGCGGCTGAGCAGGTACGGGGGCGTGGTGACCTTCGACTTCCGCGGGCACGGCCGGTCCGGCGGGCTGTCCACGCTCGGCGACAGGGAGATCAGGGACGTCGCCGTCGCGGTGGCCTACGCGCGCGAGCTTGGCTACCAGCGTGTCGCGATCGTGGGTTTCTCGATGGGCGCGTCGATTGTGCTGCGCTATGCGGGCCTGGTCGGCGGGATCGACGCGGTGGTCTCGATCAGCGGTCCCGGCCGCTGGTACTACAGAGGTACGAAGTCGATGCGGCGGGTGCACTGGGCGGTGGAGCGCAGACTCGGCCGGCTGGTCGCCAGGAAGCTGCTGAACACCAGGATCAGCTCCGGCCGCTGGGATCCCGTGCCGGTGCCGCCTGCCGATGCCGCCGCGAAGATCGCCCCTGTCCCGCTGCTTATCGTGCATGGCGATAAGGACGGCTTCTTCCCGGTCGAGCATGCGAGGCAGCTGTACGAGGCCGCGAACGAGCCAAAGGAGCTGTGGGTCGTGCCCGGGTTCGGGCATGCGGAGTCAGCCGCGGACGCCGCATTGCTTGACCGTATCGGCGGCTGGGTGACGGATGCGGTCACGTCGGCGACCAGCCCCACGGCGATGGCATAACCGGCCCGGCTGGCGGCCAGCCCGCACAGCCGGGTGGCTTACCTGGACCGGCAGGCCGGATTCGGCTACATTCGCCAGACCCGTCCTGAAGGAGGTGCCCGGTGGCGGCTGGTTCAGGACCGGGCAGGCGGTCGGCGGGCACGTCCTCCCGGCTGGGATATCCGCCGCCGCAGCGGCGGCGCCTGACCTGGCTGAGGGGGTTGCTGGCGCTGGCGATCGCGGCTGTCCTTGTCGACCTGGTGACGACCCCGTGGATCTTTCATATCGGCGGCAGGTTCACCCCGCTGACGGAATGGGACGGCTATGGCACCGTGCGGGCCAGCAACGGCGGGCACTACGTGCTGTTCACTCACCTGCAGGGCGGGCTGCACGGCCTGGAGTGCGGGTTACTCGGCTGCGACACGCTGCAGGGCACCGCGAAGATCTGCACCGAGCGCGGCAGCACCTACACCCTTGGGCTGGCCGGGAAGGTGCACGCCTGGTGGAGCACCGACGGGGCCAAGACCTCCATTGACCTGCAGAATGTCAAGTCCGGGCCGTTGCCAGACGGCTGGGTCATCGCGTTCACAGGAAGCTGGCAAGGTGGCAGGCTGGTGGTCGAGAACCCGGACAACTCATTCACCGAGGTGCTGACCGCGCGCGGCGCGGTCAGGCGGGCGACGTCGACGGCCGACGCGGGGAATGCCTCGGTCAGCCTGCACCACGGCTCAGGCGCGGCCTTCGACCGGGCCTGCCACGCCCTCGCTGGCTGACGCCGCGCCGACGCGTTTGCCGCCGGGTGTCAGCGGCCATCTGGTTGTAGTTGGCCGCGGCCATCTCCTTGATGTCGGCTCCGGCGGCGAAGATCTTCTCGCCCCGCCGAGCGGGCTGGGCGGCCGGCCGCGAACGCCAGCGCACGGCCGGGCAGCTAGTCGCGGACCGGGCCTGCCGGTCGGCGCGGCGGCGCCACCGAGGCGCCGAATCCCCAGTTCAGGAGCCGGGTGGCAGCAGTGAAGCGCGCCATCGGGTTGGTGTCGGTGCTATGCAGGACGACGCCGATGAGGGTGGTTGCTCCGCTGGTCGCCTCGAACAGCAGGCAGTACCCGGCAGCGTTCGTCGATCCCGTCTTGATCCCGATGGCGCCAGGGTAGGCGCCCAGCAGCAGGTTCGTGTTCTGCCAGGAGTAGCCATGGTGAGCCGAGGTCGCGGCGATCGTGTGGGATTGCAGATCGACGATGCGGCGGAAGGGGGCCAGCTTCATGGCCGCCCGGCCCAGCGTGATCAGGTTCCTCGGGGTGGAGTAGGTCGAGTGCTCGGTCGGCAGCGGCAACCCGTCGAAGTTCGAGAAATGCGTGCGCAGCATGCCCAGCTGCTGTGCGGTGGCGTTCATTTCCCGCACGAATGCCTTTCGGCCTGGTCCGTAGGCCTTGGCCAGGGCCAGCGCGGCGTCGCAGCCGGACGGCAGCAGCATGCCCTCAAGCAGCTGCCGGGCGGTCAGCACGTCACCGGCCCGCAGGCCGGCATTGCTGGCGTCGGGATGTCTCCTGATGTACGCCGGGATGGCCTTGGTGATCTTGATAAGTCGGCCCAGGTGGCCGGCCCTGATCACCAGGAGAGCCGTCATGACCTTGGCGATGCTGCCCATCGGCCGCCGCCGGTTCCGGTGGCGGCTCCACAGCCGCTGGCCGGTGACGGCGTTCATCAGCTCGGCGCCTCGCGCATAGATATTCGCCGGCGGGCTGGCCGGGGCGAGGGCGGCGGGGCCGGCCGTGACATGGCCGACGGGGCCTGCGGTGACATGCCCGGTGGCCGCCGGGCGGGCGCCGATAGCGCGAGCGCCCGCCGCGGCAGCAGCTAACGCGCTGGTGGCGGGAAGCCCGCTCGCGGGCAGGCCTGCCGCGAGGAACCCGGCGGCGAGCAGGACGACGGCCGCCTGGCGGGCCTGCTTCAGCATGGTCCCGCAGATTACCAGCCGGTGGGCAGCGGCATGCCCTCGGTATAGCCGGCCGCGCCCTGGACTCCGATCACCGCAAGCTGGTGCAACTCGTCCAGGCTGGTCGCCCCGGTGTAGGCGCACGCGCTCCGCAGGCCGGCCGTGATGGTGTCGATCAGGTCCTCCACCCCGGGCCGCTGCTCGTCCAGGTACATCCGGGACGTGGAGATGCCTTCCTCGAACAGCTCCTTGCGGGCCCGGTCGAACGGCGAGTCAGCAGCGGCCCGCAACCGTACCGCGCGGGCGGATGCCATCCCGAAGCTCTCCTTGTAGCGGCGGCCGTCCGCGTCGCGGAACACGTCCCCCGGCGACTCGCAGGTCCCGGCGAACCAGGACCCGATCATGACGTTCGACGCGCCGGCCGCCAGTGCGAGCGCGACATCCCTCGGATGCCGCACGCCGCCGTCGGCCCACACGTGCGCGCCCAGCCGCCGCGCTTCGGCGGCGCACTCCAGGACCGCGCTGAACTGCGGCCGCCCGACTCCCGTCATCATCCGGGTGGTGCACATGGCGCCCGGCCCGACGCCGACCTTCACGATGCCGGCGCCGGCCGCGACGAGGTCGGCGACACCGGCCGCCGTCACCACATTGCCGGCGGCGAGGGGGACTGACGGGGCTGCACTGCGTACTGCCCGGAGGGCGTCAAGCATTTTGTCCTGATGGCCGTGAGCGGTGTCGATGACCAGCATGTCCGCGCCTGCATCGGCCAGCAGCCCGGCCTTGGCGCCGGCGTCGCCGTTGATGCCGAGCGCGGCGGCAACCCGCAGCCTGCCGCGTTCGTCGGTGGCGGGCGCGTACATGGTGGCGCGCAGTGCGCCGGTGCGGGTCAGGATGCCCACGCAGCGGCCGGTCGCGTCGACCACCGGAGCCACCCGGTGCCTGCCGCCGTACAGCAGGCTGAACGCGCGTTCCGGGTCGGTGCCGGCCGGCAGCGTCAGCAACTCGGCGGACATGACCTGGCTGAGCTGGGTGAAGCGGTCGACCCCCCGGCAGTCCGCCTCGGTCACCACCCCGACCGGGTGCCCGCCGGAGACCACGACGACCGCCCCGTGCGCGCGCTTGGGCAGCAGGCTGAGCGCATGCCCGGTGGTCGCGTCCGGGCCCAGCGTCAGCGGGGTGTCGTACACCAGGTCGCGGCTCTTCACCCAGGACACGACGTCGGCGACGACGTCGGCGGGGATGTCCTGCGGCAGCACGGCCAGGCCGCCGCGGCGGGCTATCGTCTCGGCCATCCGCCTGCCGGAGACCGCCGTCATGTTGGCAGAGATCACCGGGATCGTGGTGCCGCTGCCATCGCTGGTGCCGAGCGTGACATCCAGCCTGGAGGCGACCGACGACCGGTTCGGCACCAGGAAGACATCGCTGTAGGCCAGGTCATACGGCGGCATCGGCTTCGTGAGGAATCGCACGCACCGATTCTGCCCCCGAACGGCGGCCGCAGGCCCCGGTCCTGGCCTTACGGCCCGAGGTCGACGCTGAATGCCGCTGGCGCGACGTCGGGACGCTCGACTCGTACTTTGACGCGCACATGGACCTGTGCTGCGCCGCTGAGCAGGCTGCCGCTCCGCGGCACCCGCCCGGCCTCCGTTACCAGGGCATCCCTTCGCGGCTTTGCCCCTATCGTGGCTGCTGATGACCCAAGCACGGACCCTGCGGCTCGGACGGCGGGAGTGGCCGCCCGGCTCGTTCGCCGTGATGGCAGTGATCAACCGGACGCCCGACTCGTTCTTCGACCAGGGCGCCACGCGGGAGTTCGGCACCGCCCTTGATGCGGCGAGCAGGGCCGTGGCCGCGGGCGCCGACATCGTGGACATCGGGGGGGTGAAGGCAGGACCCGGTGACGATGTCGGCGCCGCGGAGGAGATCCGGCGGGTCGCCGGCCTGGTCGCAGCCGTCCGGGACCGGCATCCCGACGTGGTGATCAGCGTCGATACATGGCGGGCGGAGGTCGGCGAGGCGGTCGCGGCCGCCGGCGCCGACCTGCTCAACGATGCCTGGGGCGGGGCCGACCCGCAGCTTGCCGATGTCGCCGCGGCGAACGGGATCGGGCTGGTCTGCTCGCATGCGGGCCGGCTCACGCCGCGGACCGGTCCGCATCGCGCGGCCTACGCCGACGTGACGGCGGCGGTTCTGGAGCATGTGACCGCGGAGGCCGGCCGGGCGGTGGCCGCCGGCGTGCGGCCGGACGGGATCCTGATCGATCCCGCGCATGACTTCGGCAAGAACACCTGGCATTCGCTGGAGGTGACACGACGGCTCGGCGAGCTGGCCGGCACCGGCTGGCCGGTTCTTGTGGCTGTCTCGAACAAGGACTTCATCGGCGAGACCCTGGGCCTGGGCGTCCGTGAGCGGGGCGAGGGGACGACCGCGACGCTGGCGATATCGGCCTGGCTGGGCGCGCGGGCGTTCCGGGTGCATGACGTCCGGGCAGCGCGGCAGGCGCTGGCCGCCATCGAGGAGCTGCGGGCGCTGCAGCCCGGCGCCGCTACTCCGTATTGAAGGCGGCAAAGATGATCGCGCTGAGCCGGTCGACCATTTCCTCCCTGGGCAGCCGTACCTCGACGCTGAGCAGGTAATTGACGCGCTCCAGCATCATCAGGCAGGCCACGGCCGTGAGTTCGGCATGCTCGGGGGCCTCCTGCCGCTGGCCAGCTCCCGGTGCCCCGCTCGCCTGCGGGCCCGCGCCCGCCGCGCGGCTGCTCGCGGTCATCCCCTGGGTGATGGCCTCGGCCAGCCGGAACAGCAGCTGGAGTCCGTCGCCCCAGACTTCCTCTCCGACCAGCTCGGCCTGGCTGAGAATCCTGATCACCGTCGCGTGCGCCGCATAGGTGTCGCAAAACCGCCGGATCCAGTCGCGCAGTGCCCCGCGCCCGGCCTCGTTCCTGGTTACCACGGGGAATTCGCCGGTGATGATGGCCATGTCGTGCAGCGCGTCCCGCAGCAGCGTTTTGAACAGGTCTTCCTTATTGGCGAAATACAGGTAGAACGTGCCATGCGACGTCTTCGCCCGGCGCACTACGTCGTCGACCCGGACGGCCTGGAATCCGCGTTCGTCGAATTCGGCTAGCCCTGCCTCCAGGAGCCTGCGGACAGTCTGGCGGCCCTGGGCGCCAAGCTCGCGCTCCTGGGCGGGAATGCCGCCGCCGAGTGACGGGCGTCGCGGGCGGCCGGAGCCGCTGCGGGCTCGGGGTGCCGCTGGCTTACCCACGTTCCCCTCCTTCACCGGCAGGCCTTCCTGGCCGGAGAAGCGTGCGGCCGCGCGGGCCGGTTCCGCATCCGCTGCCGGTTCTAGCGCTTCCGCATCCACCGCAACGGCGTCCGGCCCGTCGCTTCCCGGTATCTCCGCTTCCGCCATCGGTCCGCCGGCCTCCTGCACGTCCGCCTCTGATACCCCGGCGGCGAGCGCACCGCGGAGGGCCGTGCTGGCCCGCTCACCGCAGGCGGGCTCGACTGCGGGTTCCGCCAGATGGCCGGGCGGCGGGCCGGACTCAGGTTCCCCGTTCATCCTGGCGACACTAGCGGGATTCGTGACCGGGCCACCGGGGTTTCCGCCCGGCCGAGTTGTCGCCGGCCGGGGTCAGGCTATCGGGCAGCCCTGAGTATGCCATGCTGCGGGCCAGTCGTGATCACGAACGCGCCCTGCCCGCGACCTTGTCCCCGCACACCGCAGGCCGCGCCATCCCGCCGCCAGGCGGAGGCAATCCGGCGGGCTAAGGGCCGAGAACCTCGGTCAGGTAGGCGTTGGCAAAACGCCGCTCCGGGTCGAGCTTGTCACGCAGCGCAACAAAATCGCCGAACCTCGGATACACGCCGCGCAGGTAACCGGCTTGCCTGGTGTGCATCTTGCCCCAGTGCGGCCGCCCGCCTGCGGCGGTCAGCACCGCCTCCATCTCGCGGAAGTAGTCCTCGTGCGGTGCGGCATGGAAGACGTGGAAGGCGATGTAGGCGCTGTCCCTGCCGTAGGCGGTGGACAGCCACGGGTCGTCACCCGGAGTGACTCTCACCTCGATCGGGAAGCTGATCCGCCAGTCTCGTCGGCCGAACAGGGCGCGGATCTCGCCAAGCGCCGCGGCCAGCGACTCAGCCGGGATCGCGTACTCCTGCTCCTTGAAGCGGACCCGGCGCGGGCTGGTGAACACCCGGTGCGCGGCATCGGCATAGCAACGTGCGCTCAGCGCCTTGCCTGCGACCTTGTTCACTGGCTTGATCAACCCGGGAAACCGGTGCCCGAGCTGGCAGGTGATCCCGAACAGCGTGTTGGAGAGGAACTCATCGTCAAGCCAGTACCTGAACTTGCTGAGCGGCCTGACCGGGCCGGCCGTGCGGTTGTTCCGCTTCGTCAGGCATCCCTCGGTGTGCGGGAACCAGAAGAACTCGAAGTGCTCGTTGTCCCTGATCAGCTCATCGAGCCTGCCGACGACTTCGGTCCAGCGCATCGGCTGCTCGCGTGCCTCCAGCAAGAACGCAGGGACCACGCGGAACGTGACCGCGGTGAGCACCCCGAGTGCGCCGAGGCCGACCCTGGCCGCCGCGAACATCTCCGGGTTCGTGTCGGCGGAACAGGACACGATCGTGCCGTCGGCCAGCACCATCTCCAGGCCTGCCACCTGCGCCGCCATGCCGCCGACATCCCTGCCGGTGCCATGCGTCCCGGTCTGGATGGCGCCGGCCACCGTCTGGACCTGGATGTCGCCCATGTTCGCGAGGGCGAGGCCGTGCCGCAGCAATTTCTCGTTCAGCGTCCGCAGCGTGCAGCCGGCCTCCGCCGTCGCCAGGCCGGCCGAGGCATCGACCGACCTGATTCCGGTCATCCGGCCGGGGCGCAGCATGATGCCTTCGGTGACGGCGGCCGGCGTGAACGAGTGGCCGGCCCCGGTCATGCGGACCGTCAGGCCCCGGTCTGCGGCCCGGCGGATGACAGCGGCGACCTCCTCTGGCGACCTGGGCGCGGTGAACTCGCGCGGCTGGGCGCTCTGATTGCCCGCCCAGTTCCGCCAGCCAACGGACGTACCGGCCATGCCCGGACCCTACCGGAAAGGGTGCCACGACCCGCCTGCCCGGCCCGCCGCCGGGCAGTCTCATGATCACGGCGGATCTAACCCGGCCCGGCGGGCCAGATCCGCCGCGATCTCAAGGACGGCCCGGCTCGGCCGGGCCGCGCGGCGCCCGCCGTCAGGTCGGGACATCGGCCGGGCGAGCCAGCCGCAGTCGGCTGACGCCGAGCAGGCAGGTGACGACCGCTGCCAGGCCGCTGGCCGCGGCGAACGCGTATCCCCAGCGCGCCCCGGCCGCGTCGATGATGTGCCCGGCGATGGCGGATCCCACGGCCACGCCGACTGAGATCGAGGAGGAGAGCCAGGCCATGCCCTCCGTCCTGCGCCGGACCGGCGCCTGGCGCTCGACCAGGCTGTAACCGGCGATGAACGTTGGCGAGATCGCCAGGCCGGAGAGGAAGATGACCGCCGACAGCGACAGCAACCCTGGCTGCGCCCAGAACGTCGATATCCCGGCCACCGCGCAGCAGAGGGTGATCATGAACCGGCGCTCGACCGGTGTCCGCCAGGAGCGCGAGCCGTACAGCAGCCCGCCGACCGCGCTGCCCAGCGCGTAACTGCCCAGGATCAGCCCGGCGAGCGGCTTGTGCCCGTGTTCCTGCGCGAACGCGATCGTGCTCAGGTCGATCGCAGCGAACGTCACGCCGAGGCACCAGTAGATCGGGGCCAGCGCGGTCAGCCCGGCGGCGGGCGGCCGGAACCGGCCGGGCCCGGCGCCAGCTACGGCATCGGTTACGGGCGCGGGTGCCATGACCGGCAACGGCTCAGCGGTCGGCCGCGGCCGGTTCCGCGGGGCCGGCTCAGTGCCGCGCTGCGCGGCGAGCAGCAGCGTCCCTGTCACGCACAAGAGCATCGCCGCCGCCACCCCGGAGGCCGGGTAGACCTCGGTAGCCAGGATCGTCACGATCACCGGCCCCAGGACGAAGATCACCTCATCGTTGACTGACTCCAGCGCAAAGGCCGTGTGCAACCGGGGCGAGTCACCGAGCAGGGCACTCCACCGGGCCCGGACCATCGATCCGAGAGACGGCATCGATGCGCCGGCCACGGCGCCGGACAACAGCAGCGCCCACAGCGGCGTGCGCAGTTCGGCGCAGCCGATGAAGATGATCGTGCTCAGCGCGAAGATCAAGGCCAGCGGCCTGAGCACCCGACGCTGGCCGAACCGGTCCGCAAGCTTGGCCGCCTGCGGTGCGCAGGCGGCATAGCCGACCGAGCCTGCCGCGGCCACGGTGCCCGCTACGCCGTACCGGCCGGTGACCGAGGCGATCAGCAGGACCGTGCCCAGCCCGAACATGGCCATCGGCGTCCTGGCGAGTACCCCGGCCGCGGAGAACGCCATCGCGCCCGGGGCCCGGAGGATCTCCAGGTACGGATTGCCGTGCGCCGCTCCCCGCTGCCGCTCGCCGCGCACAGCCTGAACCTCCTCGGTAGCTGCGGCGCGCCATGGCGCCGTCGGCGGCGACCGCCTGGCACCGCCGCCTTCAGCCTATTGACGGTGCCAGATATTGTGGACCTTGCGATGAGAAGCCCGCTTCGGCGCAAGGCGCCGCGCTCCACCGCAATCGTCACGCCAGCGCTACGCGGTGTGGCGGTTTCAGGTCTGGTCATCGTGCTCGCGGCTGGTCACAGCCCGGCCAGGCCCGGACTCGTGCCCGAGCCCTCCGGCCATCGGCCCGGGGCAGCGTCAGCGACCACCAGCGGCGCGCACGCCGCCGCGGCCTTCCGCCAGATCATCCTGCCCGACCTGCTCGTGGTCGACCCGGCCGGGCTCACCCCCGCCAACGTGGCCAGGATCAGGAAGATCACTGGCGTCCGTAACGTGATCGCCTTCGACGGCGGGGAAATCAGGGCCGGCCGCCGTCCGGTCAGCGTGATCGGCGTGAACCCGGACCAGTTCCGGTCCTGGACGCCGCTGCGGACCGCATCGGATCAGGGCTTCTGGACCGCGCTTTCCCGCGGCCGGTTCGCGGCATCCGAGTCGGCGAAGGTCCGGCTCGGGCTGCGCCGTGGTGCCTCCTACCAGCTAGCCGGCGCCAGCAGCAGGACAGTGCGGTTCGGCCGGGCAGCCAGGCTCGGTGTGGCTGGCGTAGACCTCGTCGTCAATGACCAGACCTCGCGCGCACTCGGCCTGGTGCACAGCGTCGCCGCGCTGATCAGCGCCCCGGGCGCCGGGCTGACCGCGGTCACCAGCGCAGTGCGGGCCGTTCTCGGCGTGAAGGCCAGGATCGTCAGCATGCGCAGCGAGCAGCTACCGGTCAGCCGGTGGGTCTCCGGGCGGCTTCCCGGCAGTTACCTGGCGCTGTTCAGGCAGTCGGCGGCCATGGAATGCCCGGGCATGTCGTGGACCATTCTGGCGGCGATCGGCCAGATCGAGAGCGCGGACGGGACCAACGCCGGGCCGTCAAGCGCCGGGGCGCTCGGCCCGATGCAGTTCCTGCCATCCACCTGGAAGGTCTGGGGAATCAGCGGATTCGGCCGCAGCGGCCCGCCGGACATCATGAACCCCTATGACGCCGTGCCGTCGGCAGCCAGGATGCTGTGCGCGGACGGCGCAGCCGGCCGCGGCCATGCCCTGTACCAGGCGATCTTTGACTACAACCATGCCGCCTGGTACGTCAGCGAAGTGCTCGGCCTCGCCAGCGAGTACGCCAGGGACTATCGCTGACGGGCTGGCCGGGCCAGTCGGCCTGGTTGGATGGGGACATGCCGCCCTATGACGCCTTCCTGCTCGTATCCTTCGGGGGCCCGGAGGCTCCGGAGGATGTCATCCCGTTCCTGCAGAACGTCACACGTGGCCGCGGCGTGCCGCGCGAACGGCTGGAACAGGTGGCTGAGCACTACTACCGGTTCGGCGGGGCAAGCCCGATCAACCAGCAATGCCGAGATCTCATCGCGGCGATCGAGAAGGACTTCGCCGCCAGCGGGATGGCGCTCCCGGTCTACTGGGGGAACCGGAACTGGGATCCCTACCTCGCCGATACCGTCCTGGCGATGACCGCGGCGGGCGTGCGGCGTGCCATCGCCTTCGTGACCTCCGCCTACAGTTCCTACTCGAGCTGCCGCCAGTACCTTGATGACATCGAGCTGGCCAGGGCGCGGGCAGGCGCTGGCGCCCCGCGGATCGACAAGATCCGGCAGTACTTTAACCATCCCGGCTTTATCGAGCCGCTGGCCGACGCTACGCGCAGGGCAATCGAGTCGCTGCGACCCTCCGTTCGCGATGATGCTGAGCTCGTCTTCACGGCACACAGCATCCCGGCGGCCATGGCGGCGGCCAGCGGCCCCGGGGGCTGCGGTGCCTACCCGGCGCAGCTCGCCGAGGCGGCAAGGCTGGTCGCCGAGCGGGCCGGCCCGGGGTCAGCTAGCCCGGGGTCAGCTAGCACCGGGTCAGCTAGCACCGGGCGGCGCTGGCACCTCGCTTACCAGAGCCGCAGCGGCCCGCCGTCCCAGCCGTGGCTCGGGCCCGACGTCAGCGACTGCCTGGCCGAGCGCTCCCGGGCCGGCGCGCAGGCGGTCGTCCTCGTCCCGGTCGGCTTCGTCTCCGATCACATGGAGGTCAGGTACGACCTCGACGTGGAGGCGGCCGAGACGGCCAGGCGGCTCGGCCTGGATTTCGCGCGGGCAGACACCCCGGGCACCGACCCGGCCTTCATCGCGATGATCACCGAGCTGGTCAGGGAGCGGCAGGACGGCCCGCCGGGGGAGGCGCTGGGCAGACTCGGCCCGCCGCATGACATTTGCCTGAACGGATGCTGCGGTGCCGGTCACGCCGCGCAGGCCGGCCGTCCCGGGGCGCAGCGGTGAGCCTTCCGCGCGCAGGCGAACTGCTGGAGCTCGCCCGGTCGGTTGCGGCCGAGGCCGGCCAGCTGCTCCGTGACCGCCGGCCGGCCGGCCGCCCGGCGGTGGTCACGACGAAGTCAAGCCCGACCGACGTGGTGACCGCGATGGACCGGGCCGCCGAGACGCTGATCAGGACCAAGATCCTGGCGGAGCGGCCCGGCGACGCGATTCTCGGCGAGGAAGGGGGCGAGTCAGGCCGCGGCCAGGTCCGCTGGATCGTGGACCCGCTGGACGGGACCGTCAACTACCTGTACGGCCTGCCCGACTGGTCGGTCAGCGTCGCCGTCGAGGTCAGCGGCATAGTGCTGGCCGGAGTCGTGGTCGTGCCGCAGCGCGGTGAGGAGTTCTGCGCGATGCTCGGCGCCGGCGCCTGGCTGTGGTCAGGCGGCGGCCCGCCTGCGGCGCTGCGGTGCAATGCCGGCGTGCCGCTCGGCCAGGCGCTGATCGCGACCGGCTTCGGCTATGAGGCGGCCAGGCGCCGGATCCAGGGTGAGGTCGTGGCGGCGGTGCTGCCCCAGGTGCGGGATATCCGGCGCGGCGGGTCGGCTGCCGTTGACCTCTGCTCGCTGGCGTCCGGCCGGGTCGACGGCTACTTCGAGCGCGGCGTGAGCTACTGGGACATCGCGGCCGGCGGCCTCATCGCCGCGGAGGCGGGGGCGACGGTCGCGGGCCTGGCAGGCCGGGCGGCCAGCCCGTCGATGACCATCGCGGCCGGGCCCGGGCTCTTCGATGCACTGGCGGACCTGCTGTCGGGCCTGGCTCCCGAGCGCGACGGCTGAGCCCTACTGCCTGGTCAGGATGCCGCGGGCGGCAAGGCTCGAGGCGCCCTTAAAGGTGAACCTCAGCGTCCCGCCCGGCTGCTGCGTGAGCGTGACCACGCCATTCAGGCAAACCCCGGCCACGATCTCCTGGCTCATCGTGTAGCTGTTGTGCGCCGACGCCTTCAGGGTGAGGTTCCCCGAGCAGGTAAACGAGGTGCCGGAGTAGGTGATCGTGCCGGCCGGCGACTTTCCGGTGAGCTTGACCTCGGTGTCGATGCTGCCGCTGCCCTGCTGCACGGATCCCGACCAGGTGCCCGCCACCGTGGTCGGCAGCGTGACGGTGGGCGACGGCGACGGCACCGGGCTTGCCGGGCCGGACGGGGGGCGTGTTTGCGTGGCAGGCTGGTTGGCTGATTCCGGCTTGACGGCGTGCGGGTACGTGCCCGAGCTTGCGCTCTGCAGTGCGTGCACCGCGACCCCGATCGCCAGCACGCAGACGGTGGCGGCCGCCGCCCAGCCGATCGCCTTGGCCCGCCGGGGCCGGGCCGCGGCGCCGGGGCGCGCGGCGCCGGACGGCGGCTCGGCTGGCATGCGTACCGCGGCCTTGGCTGCCTGCCTGGATCCTTCCGCCAGCACGCCGGCCGCGGGATTGTCGTAGCCGATGAGCCGGATGACGACCTGCCGGGCAGCTGGCCGCGCGGCAGGCTCGGCCGCCGCGCAGCTCGTCACCGGGCCCCGCAGCTGCTCCGGCAGGACGGCCAGGTCCGGTCGGCCCGACGGGACCCTGCCGGTGGCGGCGAACAGGACGGCCTGCGCCCACGCGAGCATGTCCGCCGCCGGAGTTGCGGCACCGTAGGGCGGCGTGATGGCAAAGCCGATCACCCGCGGCCCCTCGGTGCCGAGCACGACATGATCAGGCCCGAACTCACCGTGCACGAGCCCGGCCTGATGGACCGCGGCCAGGCCAGTGGCCATGCCGATGGCCAGCGCGTCAAGCTCCTCCCCGGCTCGCGGCCCGGCCGCGACGATCCGCTCCGACAGCAGCGGTCCGGCCACGTACTCGCTCACCAGGTAGGCCCGGTCGCCCTCCAGGCCGGCGTCCAGGATCCTGGCGACGCAGAACGGCGCCACCCGGCGGGCGGCCCGCGCCTCAGCCGTGAACCGGTCCCTGGCGGCGCCGTCCGGGGTCCGCTCGCTGGCGAACAGGGTGACGGTCACCCGGTCGCCTTCGGTGGTCCGGCCCAGGTACACCGGGCTGCTGGCCGACGGCCCGGCGACCCGCCCGGTCAGCCGGTAACGCCCGACGCGCTTGGGATCGTCGGGACGCAGTGGCGCGACCTGGGGCATGCACCGTCTCCGCGAGGTCAGGCGTGGCATGATGTGCGGTTCGTACCATACGCACTCTCCGCTGGCGAGCTGTGCTGATCGACTAAGTTACTCGCTGGTGAAGCGCCCGTGACGCCGTAAGCCGTGTCCCGAGGGCGACACGAATCTTCCGCAGCGGCTTGCTGCGTGTAGCCGCCGCCGGGACGTGACAGAATTCGCCGCCGGAATCGGGCACAACTAAGGCCTCCCGAGCGTTACATCCGCGCGACGAGGCGCATGACATGGAGGGGTATGGGCCAGATGGCTACTGACTATGACAGTCCGAGGAAGACGGACGACGAGCTCACCGAGGACAGCCTGCAGGAACTTCAGGCCCGCCGGATGGACAAGTCATCTTCTACGATTGACGTTGATCCAGACGACGTGGCCGAATCGCTCGAGCTGCCCGGCGCGGACCTGTCGAACGAGGAACTCTCGTTCCGCGTGATCCCGCGCCAGGCGGACGAGTTCACCTGCTCGAGCTGCTTCCTGGTACATCACCGGAGCCAGCTGGCCGAGACCAGGGGCAGCTTGCTCGTCTGCCGGGAATGCGCAGCCTAGGGTGACCTGTCGATCGTTCAATGCTCATATGAGGTGAAGCGGGAAGCTGGTGCCGCGACCCGGCTCCGCTCCCGGGACTGCCCCGCCTGCTGCCGCCATGGCGGCCTGGCCGGCAGTCAGATCTCCCGCGATGACCGGAGGGCAGATCCATGCAAGCCGACCTGGTCTTTACCGGGGGTCCTGTGTACACCGCCGACCCGGCCAGGCGCCGCCTGATTCCGGTCGGCGAGGGGGCAAGCGCTGTCGCGGTCAGCGGCGGCAAGATCGTCGCGGTGACGGCGGCGGGTGACCAGCGGATCCGGGATCTGACCGGGCCGGCGACAGAGGTCATTGACCTGGCCGGCCGGGCGCTGCTGCCGGGATTCCAGGACGCTCACGTCCATCCGGCGTTCGCCGGCGTCACGATGACCGGCTGCAACCTGATCGGCACGGCCACCCTGGACGAGGCGCTCACCAGGATCAGGTCATACGCGGACTCCCACCCCGGCCAGGCCTGGATCGCGGGCGCCGGCTGGCGGATGGAGTGGTTCCCCGGCGGTACCCCCGGTCGCGAGCTGCTCGACCAGGTAACCGGCGGCCGCGCCGCCTTCCTGCTGAACCGGGACGCGCACGGGGCGTGGGCAAGCACCCGCGCGCTCGAACTGGCCGGGATCGACGCCCGCACCCCGGATCCGCCGGACGGCAGGATCGAGCGCGAGCCCGGCGGGGCGCCGCAGGGCAGCCTGCACGAGGGCGCCGCGACACTGGTGGGCAGGCACGTTCCCGCGGTTACCTTCGAGGACAGGCTGGCTGGCCTGCTGCTGGCCCAGGCTCACCTGCACGCCAGGGGCATCACCGCCTGGCAGGACGCGATCGTCGGCGACTACCTCGGCTCGGCTGACCCGCTGCCGGTCTACCTGGCGGCCGCGCGGAGCGGGCAGCTCACGGCCAGGGTCGAAGGCGCGCTGTGGTGGGACCGGCACCGCGGCGGTGACCAGCTTGCCGACCTGCTCGGCCGCCGGGAGCAGGGCCAGGCGGGCAGGTTCCGCGCGAACACGGTGAAGATCATGCAGGACGGCGTGGCGGAGAACTTCACCGCCGGGATGATCGAGCCCTACCGGGACTCGTGCGGCGGCCAGACGGCCAACCGCGGCTTGTCCTACGTCGACGCGGCTCAGTTGCGCGATGTCGTCACCCGCCTGGACGCCGAGCGATTCCAGGTGCACTTCCACGCCATCGGGGACCGTGCGGTGCGCGAGGCGCTCGACGCGGTCGAGGCGGCGCTGGCCGCCAACGGCGCGGGCGGCCACCGGCACCACATCGCTCACCTCCAGGTCATGCATCCCGACGACACACCTCGTTTCGCCGCGCTGGGCGTCACCGCCAACATGCAGGCACTGTGGGCGGCGCATGAGCCGCAGATGGATGAGCTGACCATTCCGTTCATCGGGCCGGAGCGAGCCGCCCGGCAGTACCTGTTCGGTGACCTGCTCCGGTCCGGCGCGCGGCTAGCGGCAGGCAGCGACTGGTCGGTAAGCAGCGCGAACCCGCTGCGCGCCATCCATGTCGCGGTGAACAGGGCGCTGCCGGGCGCCAGCGGGGAGGACGCCGAGCCGTTCCTGCCCGAGCAGGGCCTTGGCCTGGCCGAGGCGCTTGCCGCGTATACCATCGGCTCCGCCTACGTGAACCACCTGGACGGCCAGACCGGCGCAGTCGAGCCGGGCCTGCTGGCCGACCTGATCGTGCTCGACCGGGATCCGTTCGGCGGCCTGCCGGCGGAGATCGCCGCCACCAGGGTGCTGGCCACCTACGTCGAGGGCGAGCGCGTCTACGCCGACGCCAAGCTGTAAGCAGGAAAGCATGTGGTCAGGTCCTGACCGCTCAGGCAGGCGGTCAGCGCAGGGCCGGTGAGCAAGGCCTCAGCACCGGCCGAGGGGCCTCGGCAGCCGGCCTGCCAGCACACGGCCTGCCAGCACAGAGCCGGCAAAGCGCGGGGCCGGCCAGCACAGAGCCGGTAAAGCACGGGGCCGGCCAGCACAGGGCCGGTAAAGCACGGGGCCGGCCAGCACAGGGCCGGTAAAGCACGGGGCCGG
>DATGVY010000041.1:0-3958 GCA_035299845.1 Streptosporangiaceae bacterium | reverse complement strand
CGGGCCGGCCTGCGCTTACCTGACTCGACGACACACCGGCAGACTACGGTAAGCCGGCCGGTGCACGGCCCTCGGGCGGCGGCGGCTGACCGGCGGCGGCAGGCTCGAAACACCGGCGGTGGCGGGCTTGCCGCGGGCAGGGCGGACTGGCTGGCGGCGTCAGCCGGCCGTCTGCTGGCCCGGCCCGAAGCTGAGCGTCACCGGCTGCCCGGAGCTACTCGGCGAGCCGAGGTTCTTGCCGTTGACGGTCAGCACGATCCCGCCGGGATTGCCCAGGAGCAGGCTGACCGCCCGGTGCTCGATCCAGCGTTTGCCGGTACCGCCGTAGATGGTCCCGCTGAAGATCATCTGCCCCGCCGCGGTGGTGAGCTGGACCCAGCAGTCCTGGATGGCGGTGAGGTGGATCACCACTTCGTGAGCGGCCGCGGGCGGGCGGTGCTTCACCGGCGACGGCTGCGGCGAGCGGGCGGTATGCCCCGGGGCCGGCGCGCCAGCCCCCTGCGCTGCCACCGGGATGCCCGACGAGGGCCAGGCGCGGTACACCACGAAGCCGACGATCAGCGCGAGCGCAAGCGCCATGGCGGCGCTCCAGTTGGGTCGCCGCCGCCGGCGTTCCTTCAGCCTGAGCGGCGTCGCAGGCTCGAAAACTTCCGCCGCGTTGATCGCCTGCGGAGTCCCGTGTGCCGAGTCGTACTCGCGGACGAGCGAGTCCGGATCCGCGCCGACGGCGCGCGCGATGCTGCGGATGTGGCCCCTGGCATAGAAGTCACCGCCGCACGCTGAGTAGTCGCCACGCTCAATCCCCCGGATGATCGTCTCCCTGATGCAGGTCCGCTGGCTGACCTGCGTAATGGTGAGTCCGGCCTGGCGGCGTGCTTCTGCCAGGGCGTCACCGATGCTCACGCCGCGCCTCCACTGCTCTATCGCACTGCGTGCCGCCCGGGGGGTGCGGTAACAGTTACCTGAATTTCCGATCCCTGAGTGCGGGTTCCGTCACCAAGTGTAGACAGCATGCCACTGGGCCGCGAGGACCGGCACCGCATGCCCGCCGATCGTTATCCGGTTTCCAGCCGCGGCCCCGGCAGCCGCCTCAGCGCGGCCAGGCAGCCGCCTCAGCGCCGGCCAGGCGGCAGCGTCAGCGGGCCAGCGTCAGCCAGCCGGCCGGCCATTCAGCGAGCTGATCAGGCCGGCCAGCTCGTCGGGCTTGACCATCACGTCCCTGGCCTTGGACCCTTCGCTCGGCCCGACCACGCCGCGGCTTTCCAGCAGGTCCATGAGCCGTCCCGCCTTCGCGAAACCGACCCGCAGCTTGCGCTGGAGCATCGACGTGGAGCCGAACTGCGTGCTGACGATCAGCTCGGCGGCCTGGATAAGCAGCTCAAGATCGTCTCCGATCTCCGCGTCGACTTCCCGCAGGCGGCTTTCGGGGACCGCGACATCATCGCGGTAAGACGGCTCGGCTTGCTTCTTGCAGTGCGCGACGACGTCCCGTATCTCCTTCTCGGTGACGAACGCGTTCTGCAGCCGCATCGGCTTGCTTGCGCCCATCGGCAGGAAGAGCGAGTCGCCCTGGCCGACGAGCTTCTCGGCACCCGGCTGGTCCAGGATCACCCTGCTGTCGGTCAGGCTGGAGGTCGCGAAGGCGAGCCTGGACGGCACGTTTGCCTTGATCAGGCCGGTCACCACGTCCACGCTCGGCCGCTGGGTGGCGAGCACGAGGTGAATCCCGGCCGCCCTGGCCAGCTGGGTGATCCGGACGATCGCGTCCTCCACGTCGCGCGGCGCGACCATCATCAGGTCCGCGAGCTCGTCCACGACGACCAGCAGGTACGGGTACGGCACGTAGACCCGCTCACTGCCGGGCGGCGCGGTGATCTTCCCGGCCCGGACCGCCTTGTTGAAGTCGTCCATGTGCCGGAAGCCTGATGCGGCCAGGTCGTCGTAGCGGCGGTCCATCTCCCCGACTACCCACTGCAGCGCGTCAGCCGCGCGCTTCGGGTTCGTGATGATCTGGGTGATCAGATGCGGTATCCCGTGATAGGCCGCCAGCTCCACCCGTTTCGGGTCGACCAGGATCATCCTGACCTCATCCGGGGTGGCCCGCACCAGGATCGAGGTGATCAGGCCGTTGATGCAGGTGGACTTGCCAGCGCCGGTCGCACCGGCGATCAGCATGTGCGGCATCTTGGCCAGGTTGGCCACCACGGTCCGGCCCTCGACATCCTTGCCGAGCGCCACCACCATCGGGTGCTGGTCGGCGGCCGCCACCCCCGAGCGCAGCACGTCGCCCAGGCTGACGATCTCGCGGTCCGCGTTGGGGATCTCCACGCCAATCGCGGACTTGCCCGGGATCGGGGACAGGATCCGCACGTCTGCGCTCTTCACCGCGTAGGCGATGTTCCTGGACAGCGCGGTGACCCGCTCGACCTTCACGGCCGGGCCCAGCTCGATCTCGTACCTGGTGACCGTCGGCCCCCTGGTGAAGCCGGTCACCTGCGCGTCCACCTCGAACTGCTCAAGCACGACGGACAGCGCCTGCACCATCGCGTCGTTCGCGCGCGTCCGTGCCTTGGGCGCGGTACCCGGCTTGAGCAAGGCGGCCGGCGGCAGCGTGTAACTGGCGTCGCTTGACCCGGTCAGGGTCAGCTGCTCGGCCTTCTTCGGCAGCGGGCCGGTCCCCGCCGCCGCCAGCCTGGCCTCGCCGCCCGCCGCGGCGTCCGCCGCGGCATTCCCAGGGCCGAACCACGAGTCATGCCAGGAGGCCTCCTGCGCTCCGCCAGGCCCGGCCGGCCCGCCAGGCCCGGCCCGGCCGTCTGACCCGGCCGGCGGCCCGAACATCAGTGCCTCGGGCAGCGGCTCGCCGCCCGCGGTGATGTGCGCGGTGACCGCGGAGGGTGCCTGCTGGGCACCGGGCCGCGGGGCCGCGGAGCCGCGGGAGAGGGTCCCGCCCAGCAGCGGTGTGTCATAGGGCCGGTCGCGCTCGCCGGCCTCGATCGCCTGGCTGCGCCGTCGTCCGCCCCGCGGCAGCTGCCCGCGGGGCGCGTCGCCAGCCGCGTCGCCGGCCAGACCTGCGCCGTCAGCCCGGCTGCCGTGGCGGACGAGGCCATGCAGCTCGGCGAGCCGGCCTGGCACCCGGTGCAGCGGGGTTCCGCTGATCACCAGCAGCCCGAATCCGGTGATGAGCGCGAGCAGCGGCGCCGCTACCCAGAGCGTCACCGACGCGACGAGGGGCGCAGAAGCGAAGAACCCGATGAAGCCGCCCGCAGCGCGCATCGCGTGCGCGCCGTCCGCTGGCTGCGGCGTGCCGTAGGCGATGTGCACCAGGCCAAGCGCCCCGATGATCAGGGCGGCCCAGCCGATCACCACGCGGGCCGTCTCGGAATTCCGGTCCGGGTGGCGCAGCAGCCGCCAGGCGAGCAGCGCGAGCAGGACCGGCACGGCCGGCGCCCCGGCGCCGAAGGTCCCCTTGACGACGGTGGCCAGCAGGCGGCCCACCGGGCTGCCGATGCTGCCCCAGTCCGCCGCGGCCGAGATGATCGCCGCGCCGAGGACGGCCAGGCCGAGTCCGTCCCTGCGGTGCGCGGGGTCGAGATCCCTCGCGTTGCGGCCGAGCGCCCTGGCGGCGTAGCCGACCGTGTGCGCGACCGCCATCCAGCCGCCCGCAATGCTCTTGCCAAGCCAGCCGATCAAGATCACGAGCGGGCTGGCGGGCGGCGGGCGGCGGGCATACCGCCGGCCGGCCGACCGTTGCCGCCCCCAGGCCCAGCCCTGATTCCTGCGGGCCGCGGGCTTCCGCCCGCCGCCCGCCCGGCCCCCGCGCGCACCGCCGCCGCGCGCACCGCCGGCTTGCGGGCGCCCGCCGGCGCCCGTGGACCGGGCCCGGCCGGATGCGCCCCCCGGCGGGCGGGACGCGCTCCTGGGCGCACGGGTGGCCATGATGACCACGGTAGCGAGCATT
>DATGVY010000040.1:0-1582 GCA_035299845.1 Streptosporangiaceae bacterium | reverse complement strand
AACGTCCGCCACGGCAAGGGAGCACGACGCCGCGGCCCCAAGCCGCGGCTGGTGCCGCTGATCAACGGCGCTGACCTCAGCGCACCACCACATCCATCTCGACCGCCGCGCCCAGCGGCAGGGCGGCCACGCCGATCGCGGTGCGGGCCGGGTAGGGCTCGGCGAAGTGCCTGCGGTACGCCTCGTTCATCGCGCCGAACTGCGACATGTCGGTCAGGTAGACCCCGACCCGGATCACGTCGTCCAGGTCCTTGCCGATCGCCGCCAGAGTCGCCGCGATGTTGTGCAGGATCTGGTCGGCCTGCTGGGCGATGTCGCCGTCGACCAGCTCGCCGGTGGCCGGGTCCTGGGCCACCTGCCCGGACAGGAAAAGCAGCCCGCCGCCGCGCACGGCCACCGAGAACGGCAGGCCCGATGCTGGCAGCTGGTCACTGGTAACGGCGTCACGTGTCATGGTCGGTGAGTTCCTTTCCCTTATGTGCTGAGCCGTTGGATTTTTCGTCAGGACTACCGGGACGCCTCTACCCGGCCGTCCGCGGCCGGCGTGACCGGGATCCTGGATCCCCGGCGGGGCCCGGGCTGCTGCGCTGCCAGCCGGGTTGACCGCCTCAGGTGAGCTGCCAGCCGACGCCGCTGGGTGTGGCGGGCTTCACGGGCCCGCCGCGCCTCACCGGCCTCGGTAATCAGATCCCGGGTGTGCTCAGCGGCGAGCTGCCGCAGGATATCTGGATGCATGGTGCCCTCCTCGCGGGGGTCGATCTTCGTTAACCGGTATCGAGCTGGCGTCCCGGAATCGGGGGTCGGCCCACAATGGAACGGCCATTGGCGATAGCGGGCCGGGAGTCGCCGGGTTACCGCCTGTGGCCGCCGCTCCGCCTGCTGCCTGCGTGCCGCCCGCCGCGGCGGATGGGCCGGGGATCTTGCTGAGGCTCTGGTATTCGATGGCGCATTCCCCAGCCAGGACCGCTGCTGCTCACTATCGCTGCTCCAAGGCTGGTCACCGGGCCGGGAGCGATCGCGGTAGCCCGAACCACGGCAGCACGCTGGCCTCGAAGCGGGTCATGGCGCAGATCCGGTCGCCGGCCAGGGTGAGCACGTAGAAGCCGGTCGCGTGGCGGATTCCGGCCGGGACGCGCAGGTATGCCCCGAAAGCGGGCTGGCCGTTGGCTCGGGTCGGCACGAGGTCGAACCTGCGGCCCGCGCCGAACTGGCGGGCCCAGTAGCGGGCCACGGCGTCTCGGCCCTCGTATCCGAATGGCTCCGGAGGCATCGCGATGAAGATGTCGTCGGTCAGCAGGGCCACCAGCGCGTCGAGATCGGCCGACTCCCACGCGCGGGTGAAGCTGGCCACGATCGCGTCCTCGGCGGGCGAGCCGGCGGCGGGCGGCGGCTGGTGGCCGGCCGGCGGCTGCCGGCACTGCAGGCTGGCGCGGGCTCGTTTGAGGGCGCTGTTGACCGATTCGACGGTCACCTCCAGCATGCCGGCTACCTCGCTGGCCCGGAATCCGAGGACGTCGCGCAAGATGAGGACGGCGACCTGGCGCGGCGGCAGCAGCTGCAGGGCGGCCACGAAGGCCAGCGA
>DATGVY010000039.1:0-3165 GCA_035299845.1 Streptosporangiaceae bacterium | reverse complement strand
CCCGGCATGGCCACCACACCGGTCCGGGCGACGGCGGCGCTGTAAGAGCGGTCGAACGCAAGCTGCGCGGCCTGCGCCCTGGCCTGGCTCTCGGGGAACAGGCTGCGCAGGACCTCCATGGTGGACTGTCCCCTGGACCTGTGCACCCCCGCCATGCACCGCGCATACGCGGTGGTCCCCGTCACGACGCCCTGCGTGGCGATGGCCTCGCCGTAGGCACGCTCGACCATGCCGTTGTCGGTGACCGTCGTCCCGATCATGCCGCAGCACACGAGCGAGACCGGCCGCGCGTCGCTCACCTGATCTCCTCCATGCGCGCCACACTGGCGGGGCGACGCGAGGGCTAATCGTCGCTCGTGGTTGCTTCGGTCCATAGGTCAAGCTCGGCCCGGTCTGCCTGGACCTTCCGCCAGACAGCCAGCGCGCCGAACCCGACGAGGGCCAGAATGAGCAGCTTCTTCACGGGTGAGCACCCTTCACCATCGGCTGCGGAGCCCTGCCTCCGGGCGACCGGACTCCCTGGGATGCATGCAGCCTAGCAAGCCGCCGGGTCAGCGCGGCCGGGTCAGCGCGGCCGGGTCACCCGGGCCTCGTCCCAGACGGGACCCGGCGCCTCATAGACACCACCATCGGCACCGAAGATCAGGAACCGGTCAAAGGACCGCGCGAACCACCGGTCATGCGTGACGGCGAGCACGGTGCCGGCATAAGACTCCAGGCCCTCCTGCAACGCCTCGGCGCTGGCCAGGTCGAGGTTGTCGGTCGGCTCGTCGAGCAGCAGCAGCGTCGACCCGGCCAGCTCAAGCAGCAGGATCTGCAGCCTGGCCTGCTGGCCGCCGGACAGGGTGCGGAATGCCTGCCGGGCGCAGGACTGCAGCTCGTACCGCGCCAGTGCCGCCATGGCCTCGTTGATCAGCATGGCGTGCTCGAGCATGAGGATCTCAAGCGAGCTCCGGCCGTCCAGGTCGGGCCGGGCGTGGGTCTGCGCGAAAAAACCGGGCACGACTCTCGCCCCGAGCCTGGCCGAGCCGGCCTGCTCGACCGGCTCCCCGGCGAGCAGCCGCAGGAAATGCGATTTGCCCGAGCCGTTGGAACCCAGCACGGCCACTCGCTCGCCGTACCAGACTTCCAGGTCGAACGGGCGCATCAGCCCAGTCAGCTCAAGCTTCTCGCAGATCACCGCGCGCTTGCCGGTCCGGCCGCCCCGCAGCCGCATCCGGACGTTCTGCTCTCGCGGCGCCAGCTCCGGCGGCCCTCTCTCCTCGAACTTGCGCAGCCGGGTTTCGGCGGCCTGCAGCCGCGAGGCCATGGCGTCGTTGTAGGACGCCTTCTGCCGGTACATCCGGACCAGCTGCTTCAGCTTCTCGTGCTCCTCGTCCCAGCGGCGGCGCAGCTCGTCCAGCCGGTCGATCCGGTCCCGGCGCGCCTGGGCGTAGCCGGCGAACCCGCCGCCGTGCACCCAGATGTTCCCGTCCTCCACGGTGATGATCCGCTCGGCGCAGTTGGCCAGCAGCTCACGGTCGTGGCTGACCAGCAGCACCGTCTTCTGGGTAGCCGCCAGCTGCTGCTCCAGCCAGAGCTTGGCCGGCACGTCCAGGTAGTTATCCGGCTCGTCAAGCAGCAGCACCTCGGCCCTGCCGCGCAGCAGCGACTCAAGGACCAGCCGCTTCTGCTCGCCGCCGGAAAGGGTCCGCACCTCCCGCCAGCGGCAGCGGTCATAGGGCACGCCCAGCGCCGCCACGGTGCAGGCATCCCAGTGCACCTCCGCGTCGTAGCCGCCCGCGTCGCCCCACTCGGCCAAGGCGGCCGCGTAGCGGAGCTGGGCTGGCTCGTCGTCCCGCTCCATCATCGCGAGCTCGGCGGCGTCCAGCCGGGCCGCGGCCGCCCGCACCCGCGGCGGCGCGATCGAGGTCAGCAGGTCATGCACGGTGGAGTCGTCCCGTATCCCGCCGACGAACTGGCGCATCACGCCCAGCCCGCCGCTGGACGTGACCGAGCCCTGCTGCGGCGTGAGATCGCCAGCCACCAGGCACATCAGCGTCGTCTTGCCCGCGCCGTTGGGCCCGATCAGCGCGGCCGTGATGCCGTCGCCCACCCGGAAGGAGACGTCAGCGAGCAGCTCCCGCCCGTCCGGCAGCGCATGGCTGAGGTGCGCTGCCTCGACATGTCCCACGACATTCCCCGTTTCGCTGGCGCGCTGGCATGGCCGAGAATAGCCGGATGGACCCCGAGGGTTTCAACCCAAATTCCCGGCTGCGGGCCTCTGACGCCGACCGTGACCGCGCCGCCTCCGTGCTCAACGAAGCCATGGCACAGGGCAGGCTGACCGCGGAGGAGCACTCGGAACGGCTGGACGCGATCTACGCGGCGAAGACGCATGCCGACATCGTGCCGGTCATCAGCGACCTGCCGGGCTCGTCCACCGCGCTGGCCCCGTCAGCGGGCACCGCCCCGGTGGCTGGCGCCGGCCGGGAGCGCCGCCTGGTCGCCGTGTGCGGCGGCCTCAGCAGGAAAGGGCGCTGGCATCCGGAGCCTGTCACCCGGATCCTCACCGTCTTCGGCGGAGCCGAGCTTGACCTGCGGGAAGCCGAGCTGCCCGGCCGGGAGATCACGATCAGCGCGGTGGCCGTGTGCGGCGGCGTTTCCGTCATCGTGCCGCCGGAGATGCGGGTCATCGACACGGGCAGCGCGATCATGGGCGGCCGGGAGATCGCCGGCGACAGCGCCGAGTCGGCCCGGCCGGACGCTCCCGTGCTCCGGGTGACCGGGACCTGCGTCTGCGGCGGCATCGAGGTCAAGCGCAAGGCGCGCAAGTGAAGGCAGGAACCCGTCGGGCAACATCAGCGGGGTAGGGCCACTCGGCGTGCCGTCACTCGGCGTGCCGTCAAGCGATTCGACCGGGCCCAAAGGACCGCGGCCAGGTCCGGCGGCGAGGGCTGGCGCCGGACAGGGGGACGCCAGCAGCGCTACGCCACCCGCCGGCCCGTGTGCACGACCCGCCGACGGACCGGGTCGGCGATCGCGGCCGCCAGTTCGTCCGCGGCGGCCAGCGTGTGCGCACTGACCACGGCATCGCAGTAGGGCCACGCGGCCGCCATGCCGCCGGCCAGCGGCTGATAGCCCGCACTCTTGGTCCGGGGGTTGACCCAGATGATTTTGAACGCG
>DATGVY010000038.1:0-11336 GCA_035299845.1 Streptosporangiaceae bacterium | reverse complement strand
AGCGTGAAGGTCCCTGTCGCCGCCCAGCCCGGCGGTGATGGCGCCGGCGAGCAGTTCGGCGTCCCGGAACGCGTTCGTGATGCCCTGCGCGGAGATCGAGTCCATCACCACGCCTGCGTCCCCGACCAGTGCCCAGCCGGGGCCGTGTGACCTGCGGAAGGTGTTCGGCTGGTCCGGCGTGGTGCGCAGCCGCTCGGCGCGGGTGCCGCTGCGGACCCGGTCGCCGAGGTCTCCGCACAAATCGAGCGTCTTGAGGTAATGGCCCTCGATGTCGCCGCGGAACGCGCCGAACTCGGCGAGCGGCGCGGCCAGGTAGACCATCACGAGGTCGTCGTTGGTGGGGAAGGCGGCCACCGCGCGGCCGGGTCGCTGGTACAGCTCGCCGCCGGTCACCGCCACCCCCGACCAGTAGGTGTAGCACGCGAAAGACCGGACCGGCCGCTGCCGGTATCGTGCGGCGCTGACCGCGCCCGCGACAAAGGAGTGCTTGCCGTCGGCGCCGACCACCAGCCGCGCGGTCTCCGCCGCCGGCGCTCCGCCGCGTTCCGAGCCGCGGATGCCGGTTACCCGGCCTTCGCTCCACAGCATCTCCTCGGCCCGGAACCGTTCCCGGACCTCGGCACCGGCCGCGCGGGCCGCGTCAACCAGAAGAGCGTCGAGCACGGTACGGCGCGGGCTGTACAGCGCGTCCACCCCCTCATATGCCGGGAAGCTCCCTTCCAGGACCTCGTTCCCGGAGTCGAACCGCACCCGCCGCGTCGGCGGCGTTCCCGCGGCGCGCACCTGGTCCAGCAGACCCCACCGATGCAGCCTGGCCACGCCGGGAACCTGCACCTGGTGCGAGGAGATCGTGTCGCTCGGGAAGGACACCCGGTCGACCACCAGTACTCGCACGCCCCGGCGGGCGAGCAGCATCGCCGTCGCTGCGCCGGCCACCCGAGCGCCCACCACGATCACGTCGTAACCCACCGGCCCTCCCGTCCATACGGTTCCGTATGGTCTTACCGTACGCTAGCGTATGGTCATGGGAGAACGCAAGGCAGGCGCCCGGCAGCGGCTGACCCGGGACGACTGGGCGGACGCGGCCCTTGCCGCGATCGCCGAGGGCGGTCTGGCGGCCGTCGCCGTCGAGCCGCTCGCGGTACGGCTCGGTACCACGAAGGGCAGCTTCTACTGGCACTTCGCCAACCGCCAAGCGCTCCTTCAGGCGGCTCTGGCGCGCTGGGAGGAGCAGACCACCACTGCCGTCATCAGCGAGGTCAGCAGCGCACCCGACGACGCAGTGGGCCAGCTGCGGCTGCTGATCACCCGGGTGATCGGGATGGCCGAACAGGATCCGATCGGCCCGGCGCTGCTGTCCACGGCCAGGCATCCGGTGGTGGCCCCGGTCCTGGACCGGGTCACCAGGGCGCGGATCGGGGTGATCGTCGCGCTGTTCGAGAAGCTCGGATTCCCGCCCGCCGAGGCGCGGGCCCGGGCGCTGCTCGCTTACAGCGCCTACCTCGGCCACGCGCAGCTCGCCCACTCCACCGCGGAGCTACTGCCGCGTACAAGGGACGAGCGGCGCGCCTACCTCGATCACGCGATCCGCACCCTGACCGCCCCGCCCACCGCAGATCCAGTGCCGCGCGCGGGAGCCCAGCGCCCGCAGCGCGCCCGGGCAAATCCCGGCTGACATGACACCTCGATGACCGCATCCCACCCGGATCAGCCGGCGTGCTCCTCGTCCGGGGTTCCGGCGATTGCGCGGGCATCTGCGGCCTGCCCTTCATCCATGCCCAGGTATCCGGTGCGCCCGCCTAGTCCGGGCGGATCGTTACCCGTGCCGGCCATGCTCGGCGCGAGGACTTTCCGAACGCAGCCACCGCAGATGAGGTCCTGAAGTGGGTGTGGCTGGCGGCTTGACACCCTGTAGCTAATTAGATTAGCTTGATGGCTATCATACGTATCTAACTTGGGAGGAAGAAGTGACCGAGTTCCTGGATGTCCACGACGGCCGGATCGCCTACGACGTGACCGGGCGGGGTCCGCTGGTGGTGTTGTCGCACGGCATCGGCGACCATCGGCAGGTCTACCGGTTCCTGGCCCCGAAGCTGGCCGGGGCCGGCTACCGGGTGGTCACTGCGGACATGCGCGGGCACGGCGAGTCCAGCATGGGCTGGGACTCCATCACCCGCACCGACGTCGCCGGCGACCTGCTCGCGCTGATCCGCCACCTGGGCGGGCCCGCGGTCATCGTCGGGCACTCCTTGTCGGGCGGGGCGGCCACTATCGCCGCGGCGATGGAGCCAGAGTTGATCAGCGGCATCGTCGAGATCAACCCGTTCACCAAGACACAGAAGCTCGACCTGGGCGGCCTGCTGCGGATCGGGCGCTACCGAAGGGGCCTCATCCTGCTGGCGGGCGCGGGACTGCTCGGCAGCCTCAGCATCTGGATGCGCTACCTCGACCTGGCCTATCCGGTCAAGCCCGCCGACTACGCCGGCTACATGGCCGCGCTGCGGGCCAAGCTGAGCGAGCCCGGCCGGATGGCGGAGTTCAAGAAGACGGGCAAGTCCACGCCCGCCGACGCTGCTGCGCAGCTGCCCAACATCACCTGCCCGGCCCTGGTCATCATGGGTACCCATGACCCCGACTTCGCCGACCCCAGGGCCGAGGGCGACGCGATCGTCGCCGCGATGCCGGCCGGGCTGGGCACCGTCGCGATGATCGACGGCGCTGGGCACTACCCCCACGCGCAGTCCCCGGATGAGGTCAGCGCGGTCGTGATTCCGTTCCTGAAGGAACATGCTCGTGCCTAGAGCGGGCCTGACCAGCGACGACGTCGTCACCGCAGCCGCCGGCCTGATCGACGAGATCGGCTACCCCGACCTGACGATGGGGCTGCTCGCCCAGCGGCTCGGCGTCCGCGCCCCCTCCCTGTACAAGCACGTCGATGGCCTGGCCGACCTGCAGCACCGCATCGCCACCCTGGCCATCACCGAGCTGGGCGAGGCGGTCCGCGACGCCATGCAGGGCAGGGCCGGGCTCGACGCGCTCAGCGCGCTCCTCACCGCGACCCGGGCCTACGTCACCGCCCACCCCGGCCGCTACAACGCCACGATCGGCGCCGAGTTCACCGGCCCGGATGACCCGCTTTTGAAGGCCAGCGCCCGGGTCCTGGCCTCCATCGCCGCCGTGCTGCGCGGATACGGCATCGGCGACGGCGAGATGGACCACGCCATCCGTGCCATCCGCTGCACCGTGCACGGATTCGCCGTGCTGCAGGCCTCCAGCGGCTTCCAGTGGAGCGGGGACCCCGACGAGAGCTTCGACTGGATGATCCGCTTCATCGACCGCGGCCTGCGAGCAATCCGGGCACCGGCCGGACGCTGACATGACCATCGCAAGCAGAACCAAGACGTCAGATCTGACGCTCTGTTCCGCTCTGTTCCGCTCGGCCCCCGCGAACTCGCCACCGACGGGCAGCACGTAGCCGGCCGGGAGCTAGACGCACGCGGCCAAGCCCAGCGAATGCTCACCCCCGGTGACGCCATGATCGGCGAGCGGAGCGACCTGATTGTGCTCCTGCCGATTGTCTCTTCCGGCCCGGCCGCCCGAGCAGGCACAGCCGGCGGGGAGCGCAGTTGAGGAGCTGAGCGCCCGTACCGGCAGCACGATCCCCGGCGGGCCCGTTAGCTGGGATCGTGGGCTCCGGTTGGGCGCGGGCTGCCAGCTTCCATTCGAACGGCCGGGCCCAGGGCTGGACCAGGGCTGGACCGGGAGGTCCGGGAGGCTGGAAGATCGAAGCGGGACGCCGCTGGGGCGGTGGCGGCGAAAGGTGGCGGGATGACCGGGCTGAAGGCGGAAGTGGACCCTGCGGAGGTCGGTTTCGACCCAGGGCGGCTGGACCGGATCGACCGGCATTTCGCGCGCTACGTGGATGACGGCAGGCTGCCGGGATGGCTGCTGACGGTCAGCAGGAAAGGCCGCCTCGCGCACGTGTCCGGCTACGGCCTGCGCGACGTCGATGCGGGCCTGCCGGTCGAGACCGGCACGCTCTGGCGGATCTACTCGATGACGAAGCCGATCACCTCGGTCGCGGCGATGATGCTGCATGAGGAGGGTGCGTTCGAGCTGGCCGATCCGGTGAGCGACTTCATCCCCTCCTTCGGTGACGTCCGCGTCTACACCGGCGGCTCCGACCTGAAGCAGGTGACCGTGCCCGCGACCGAGCCGGTCCGGATCTGGCACCTGCTGACGCACACCGCCGGGCTCACCTACGGCTTCCACCGGGTGCACCCGGTGGACGCGCAGTACCGCGCCGCCGGGTTCGAGTGGGGCAATCCACGAGGTCTTGACCTGGCGCAGTGCTGCGATCTCTGGGCAGGCATACCACTGCTGTTCCAGCCGGGAGCCGAGTGGAACTACTCGGTGGCGACCGACGTGCTCGGCCGGGTGATCGAGGCCGCCTCCGGTCAGCGCCTGGATGAGTTCCTTGCTGCCCGTATCCTCGGGCCGCTGGGCATGACCGACACGGCCTTCCATGTCGGGCCGGCCGACGCCGCGCGGCTGGCCGCCTTATACACCCGCGGGCCCGACGGAAAGGCGAAGCGTCTCGACGCGATCGGCAAGGTCGCTGAAAGCCGCCCGCGGTTCCTCGGCGGTGGCGGCGGCCTGGTGTCGACCGCCGCTGACTATCACCGGTTCACCCAGATGCTGCTTGACCGGCCCGGCAGCCCGGCCGGGGAGCTGGACGGCACGCGCTTGCTCGGACCTCGGACTGTCGCCTACATGACCCGCAATCACCTGCCCGGCGGCGCCGACCTTGAGACGTTCGGCCGCCCCTTGTACGCAGCGGCGCCATTCCGCGGCATCGGCTTCGGCCTGGGGTTCGCGGTGGTCATCGATGCCGCGGCCGGCAAGGTGATCTGCTCCGAGGGGGAGTACTCCTGGGGTGGCGCGGCCAGTACCGCCTTCTGGGTGGACCAGGCGGAGGAGCTGACCGTTTCCTTTTTCACCCAGCTGCTTCCTTCAAGCACCTACCGCATCCGCCCGCAGCTACGGCAGCTCGTCTACCAGGCAATCGCCGGCTAGCGGCGCGGCCGCCCGGTCGCCCGATGCCCGCCAGGCCGACCGGACGCCGACCGCGCTGGCGGCGTGGCGCCATTGGGCGGGGTGCCATTGGCTGGGGTGGCCGCATTCTCCCGGCCGCTGGCGGCTTCCTTCCTGAGCTCACGCAGCCGGTAGATGATAAACGCGGCGACAATGCCCGCGATGATGGCCACGATCGCATAGCCGCCGATGGACAGGTAGTGCGCGATGCTGTTCCATGCGCTGCCGAACCCATAGCCGACCAGCGTGATTGTCGCGGCGTACACCACCGTGCCGGCCAGGCTGAGCACTCCGAACTGGAGTGCCGGCACCTCGACGAAGCCGGCCACCAGCGAGGTGAACGCGCGGATCACGGGCAGCGCTCGCCCGATGGCCACCGCGTACTCGCCCCGCCCGGTGAAGAAGCGCTCCGCACGGTCGACATCTGCCCTCGTGATGAGCACGTACCTGCCCACCCGCTCGACCGCGGTCCGGCCGCCCAGCCGCCCCGCGCCGTAGGAGACGTAGGAGCCGCAGAGCTCGGCCAAGGAACCGATAACGATCACGAGCACGACGTTCAGGTGACCCTGGTACGCCAGGACGCCGGCGAAGCCAAAGGTGATCTCCGAGGGAATCGGGATGCAGCAAGCCTCGAGGAACCCGAGGAGTACCAGCGCGCCGTAGCCCGCGTGGCTGATAAGGCTCTCCATGGGTCCCTAAGGTAGCCGTCCCAGCGAGTGCGCTAGCCAGAAAGCTTAACAACCCTGCGAGTGTATGTAGCCGGGGTGAACATGCCACGAGGCCATGTGTACTGTCCAGCCGAGGCTGCCGCCACCTGCGTCAGGCCGAGCTGGCGCCTGGCTGGTGGAGCTTGCCGGCGTGCAGGAGCCGGCGCTGGCGCAGGTGGCTGTCGCCACAGCGCTCGGGCTGCGTCAGGCGCCTGGCACGGCGCTGATGGATTCGCTGACAGGGGTGCTGGCGCGACAGCAGCTTCTGCTGGTCATCGACAACTGCGAGCACGTGCTCACCGCGGTGGCGGAGCTGTGCGGGGCGCTGCGGCTGGCCGTCGCCGCTGCTAGTCCGCGCCCTGAGCGGACGGGCGAGTTGGCTGGCGAACCTGGAGCGCCTGCCCGAGACCTCCGGAGAGGCCAGCCGCGCCCTTGCCATGGCCCGTGAACTCCGCGACCGGCCGACGAGGCGCGTGCGCTGCTGTCGGTGAAGTGCGCATGGGTAAACGAGACCTCGCCGAACGTGGGACGCTCGTGGTCGCCCCGTACCGCATGGAGGATCTGTGCGAGCAGGTCGGCGTTGATGGGCGTGCCCGACGCGTCCAGATCGGCACCGGGGTGGAGGCGCTGCAGGGCCTGGTCGAGCTGGTCAGTCGTGAGGTGGGCCAGGCAGCCTGCAAACCCGTCGGCCAGCTTCCCTGTGCAACGATCACCGGTGTCCTTCCGGCGGTACGAGCAGACCGGCGAGACGACCCGGTCATCCGCATGGCTATCGGCCATCGCCCAGTTGTATGCCAGACCGTTAGCGCAACGCCACTCAGCCCTCGTGCGCGGCCGGCGGATCTCGCCGGGCTTGCTGATGTTGCCCTGGTCCGGGCAAGCTTAGGAGTCGATAGATGATTCCTGGCCATCCTGTGCTCTCTTTCCGAAGTATGGCCAGGTCAGAGCGTTGTTGAGAGGTAATCAATGGGATTGATGGACAAGGTGAGGGCTCAGGCCACCCAGCTCGCGCAGAAGACGCAGGAGACGGCGCGCGACAGCAAGGTCAAGTTCGACCAGGCCCAGGCCAAGCGGCGCGGCGAAGTCATGCTCCGCAACCTCGGGGCAATGGTCTACGCGGACCGTACCGGGCGGGGAACACCGGACACCGCCGCCGAAATCGACCGGCTGGTGACCGAGATCTCCAGTCATGAGGCCGAGCACGAAATCAGCCTGGCGCGGGAGCCGACAGATCACCCGCAGGCGGACGTACCGGGCGCCGCGTCGGCTGAACCCGCGGCTGAGGCCACATACGGGTCTGCGCCCGAGGCTCCGCCCGCTCCCGCGGGGCAGTCCGAGGCATTCCCTCCGTCAGCGCCCACCTCGTTCCCGCCGGACGCGGGCCCGCCGCAGGCCTGAGCCGCAGGGCTGAGCTGCGGGGCTGAATCGCAGGGCTGAGGTGCGGGGCTGAACCGCGGGGCTCAGCTGCGGGGTTGAACCGCAGGGCTGATCCCGGGAGATCAGCGGCGGCACGCGGCTTGCGCCGCGGTCTTGCGCTGGCCAGGCGGCGATGACCCGTGGGCAGCGGAGCCAGCGGGCCGGGCGGTGATCTGATGCCCGTTGACGCCGAGCACGATCCGGATTCTGGCCAGGCCGCTCGCCTGCCGCAGAGTGGCGCCCGGCAGCACCTTCCGGACGAGCCGCGCCGCCGCCTTCATCCCGGCCGGGTACTGGATTGTCGTCTGGGTAACGCTGCTGCTCGACCAGGACAGCCCGGCGCCATGCACCTTGAAGCCGAGCTGGCCGAGCTGGGCTCCGGTGCCCGCGGACAGCCCGCCGATCATGGTTCCGTTGTAGACATCGACCGAAACCTGGCTCCGCTTCAGGCCCGGCCGCCGGGTCACCTGGTGGCCCCGCTGTGGTGCCTTCTGCACCGGCGGCTTGTCCGCCTTGAGCGAGGCGAAGAGCTTCGCCGCCGCGCTGCTGTCCCACAGCACGGCGGACTGGCCGGTCGGGGTGGTGTAGTTCGTGTTCGCCAGTGGCACCGTGGTGAACGTGACATGACTGGGCGAGATGCCGCGCAGCTGATCGGCGAGACTGGTGATGCTCAGCCGCTGGTCGACCTTGACGGCGGCGGTCGCGGCACTCAGGAAGCTCGACAGCCTGATCGGGTTCGCCAGCGTGCCCGAGCTGACCGCCTCGCTCAGCAACGAGGCGAGCAGCTGCTGCTGGTCGCTGATCCTGGCCAGATCGGAGAGGGCAAAGGAATGCCGGTCCCGGACGAACTTGAGCGCGGTTATCCCGTGCACGTGATGTATCCCGGCGGACATGTGCAGGCCGCTGTAGGAGTCGTTCACCGCAAAGGGCAGGCAGATGTTCACGCCGCCCAGTGCGTTGACCACCTTGACGAACCCCAGAAAGTTCACCTCGACGTAGTCGTTGATGGTCAGCCCGGTGTCCTGTTCGACGGTCCGCACCATCAGCTTCGGGCCGCCGAGGCCGAACGCTGAGTTGATCTTGTTCATCCCGTGGCCGGGGATGCGGACCCAGGAATCGCGCGGCAGGCTGACCACGGAGACGCTGCTGTGGTCGGCCGGCACGTGGACGATCATCATGGTGTCGGAGTTCGAGCTGACGGCGCGGCCGACATGAAGCCTGAGCTGCTCCGCCCTGCTCAGGCCTGATCGCAGATCGACGCCCGCCAGCAGGATGTTGAGCGGCCCGCTGGACGGCGTTCCCGCGGTGCCCGCGTCGACCCGGCCGACGTGGCTGTTGACGTAGCTGGTGAGCGCCCAGCCACCGCCGGCGACCAGCAGGACGAGCGCCGACATCGCGGCGCACACGACGGCCAGCGCACGTTGCTGCCGGGCCCTCCTGCCCGCGGAAATGCGAGCCATCAGCTGCTGCTGTGCGACCGCGGGGCTGCCTCGGCGGCGGGCCCCCGGTTGCCTGGGCTCGCTCTCGTCCGCCGGGCTGACCCGGCTGGCCCCGGAGACCGGAGCTGGGTAGAAACCCGGCCTTGGCCCGGGTACGTACTGCTCATTGTCTGAATCCGCGGACCGCTCCCTCCACCCGCCTAGTGCGGATCCCCGCCCCCCCGGCGATGGATCCTCGCCCAGCGCGCCATCGTCACCGCTACTCATCGGCATACCCCCCGGCTCCCGCTTTGAGTAGGCTAGCGCGATGGCCCGCCGCCAGCGCCGTAGCGCTTCGGCGGGTCCGCGACTTTACGATCCGGTGGGATATGCGCCAGATGGCCCGGCGGCCCGTGAACAGGCGGGCCGGATCGTCACGCCGTGGGCGGCTCGAGATCCCTGGGCAGGCCGAGTATCCGCTCGCCGATGATATTGAGCTGGATGTCGGTTGTGCCGCCCCCGATGGTGAGCGCCCTGGTCAGCAGCACCTGGCGAGCCCAGTGCGGGCCATTCGGCGTCCCGCCGGGCCCGACTGCCTGGCCAGCGCGGCCGCCGAGCGAGCCATCGGCCCCGGAGATCGACCAGCACAGCTCGGAGACCCGCTGGGCGTGCCGCATCCCGAGAAGTTTTCTTACGCTGCCCGTGGCGCCAGGCTCTGTCCCCGACAGCTGCTTCAGCGTCACCCTGACCCCCAGCAGGTCGATCGCCTGGCCCTCGGCGGCCAGCGCGCCGACCTGCCCGAGCGGCAGCTGGCCCGCGGCCCCGGCGGCTCCGGCCACCTCGAGCAGCTCGGCGACTCCGGCGCCGAACGTCCATGACCTGGACAGCGACACGCGCTCGTTGGCCAGCGTCGTCCTGGCTATCCGCCAGCCGCCGTTCACCTCGCCGACGACGCAGTCGTCCGGCACGAAGACGTCATCGAGGAACACCTGGTTGAAGAGCGAGTCCCCGGTGATCTCGCGCAGCGGCCGCACCTCGATGCCCGGCGCCGACATGTCCACGAGGAAATAGGTGATCCCGTCATGGCGGGGCGCGGCCGGGTCGGTGCGGGCGATGCAGATCGCCCACGCCGCCTGCTTGGCCAGTGAGGTCCAGATTTTCTGCCCGGTCAGCCGCCAGCCTCCCTCGGCCCGCTGCGCGCGGGTGGTCAGCCCGGCCAGGTCGGAGCCCGCGTCCGGCTCGCTGAACAGCTGGCACCACAGGAACTCGCCGCGCAGGGTCGGCGGCAGGAACCGGTCCTGCTGCTCGGGCGTCCCGTACTGGATCAGCGCAGGCACCACCCAGGCGCCGATCACCAGATTGGGCACGCGCACCCCGGCCGCGCGCAGCTCCTGGTCGATGACCAGCTGCTCCAGCGGGCTCGCGGCGCGGCCCCACGGCCGGGGCAGGTGCGGTACGACCCAGCCGCCTGCCGCCAGCCGCTCCGTGCGGTCGGGGCCGGTGCGTGCAGCGATCTCGGCGAGCTCATCGCGGATAGCGCCGCGTAGCGAGGCGTCACTGTCCGGAAGTTCCACCTGAACGGGCCTGCGGGCGCCAGCCAGAGCCAGCCTGGCTACTCGCTGCGCCCACTCATCGGACGGACCGAGCAGGGCGCGCAGCGACATTGCCCGCCGGTAGTAGAGATGGGCATCGTGCTCCCAGGTGTAGCCGATCCCGCCGAGTACCTGGATGCATTCGTGCGCGCACGAGACCGCCGCGTCCAGGGCCACCACGGCGGCGACGCTGGCGGCGTACTCGCGCTGGCGGCCCGCGGCTGCCCCTTCGGCGTCAGGCTGAGTCCTGGCCGCGTCCCAGACCACGGCGGCGGCCTGCTCTGCCGCCGTCAGCATCCACGCGCAGCGGTGCTTGACGGCCTGGAACTGCCCGATTGGCCGGCCGAACTGATGGCGGATCTTCGCATAGTCAGCGGCGGTCCTGGTGGCCCAGCCGGCGATGCCGGATGCCTCGGCGCCGAACAGGATGGCGGCCAGGCTGGTGACCGCGCCGCGGTCGAGGCCGGTGAGCAGCCGGTCCGCGGGCAGCGCGGCGCCGTCCGCGCGGATCCGCGCGACGGGGCGGGTGAGGTCGAGGCTGTCGAGCCTGGTGATCTCAAGACTGGCCGCGTCGATGGCGGCCCAGGCCTCGCCCTCATCTGTCTGAACCACCGCGATCACCAGGTCGGCCATATCGGCGCCGAGCACGGGCGCCGACTCCCCTTCGATGATCAGACCACCGCCGGGCCCGGCCCGGCCGGTCAGGCCGGATGCCAGCGAGACCGCGCCTGCCGCGGTTCCGTCACCGAGGCCGACCAGCAACTTTCCGGTGACATCCGCGGTGACGAGCAGTGCGCTGGCGAAGACCGTCGGCAGGTAGGCGCCGGGCAGCAGGGCCTGGCCAAGTTCCTCCAGCGCGACGGCGAGCTCGGGCAGGCCGTACCCTTGCCCGCCGCGGTCTTCCGGCAGGTGCAGGGAAAGGACGCCCTGGGCGGCCAGCCCGGGCCGCAGCGATTCGATGTACCGCTGCGAGCCGCCGTCCTGGCTGTCCGCCGCGGCCCGGACGACGTCCGGCGGGCAGTTGCGCTGCGCCCAGCCGCGGATCGCTGCCGCTAGCTCCAGGTGCTCCTCGGTGAGGCCGAGCGCCATGGTCCACCCCGTTCGCCGTG
>DATGVY010000037.1:0-7421 GCA_035299845.1 Streptosporangiaceae bacterium | reverse complement strand
GGGTGCGGTCGCTGACCGTCGTCCCGCGCCTGCTGGCGCCCACAACGGTCCAGCCCGCCCGGTGCAGACGATCGGCGCACGCAAGCCCGATGCCCGCCGAGGCGCCGGTCACCAGCACTACCTTCGCCGTCTCCGTCATGGGGTCTCCTGTCATGTGCCCGGTGACTGGCCCGCCAGCCTCCGGACGGCCAGCCGCAGGGCGCCACCGGGGATGCTACCGAGACTGCGCAGCTACATCATGCATCGTCGCCAGCCAGCGAACTCCAGGCAGCCCGGCGTCATCCACGCAGGCGCCAGGGAATTCATCGCGGCGCGGCGAGCGACCGAGGACGTAGGCTCTCACCCAGCGAGCCCACCGGAGGAACGCACGTGACCAGCCACTCAGCCGGCCCGCCACCGTACGGAACAGGTGCGCGTGCCCAGGACCAGGAGCGGGGCCAGGGCCGGGAGCAGGACCAGGACCTGGCACAGGCAGAGCTGACCCGTCATGTCGCCGCTGCCCTGCGCACGATCGGGGTGCCGAACTCGGCAAGGAGGCAATTCGACTTCCTGGATGACAGCTACGAGTGGCGCCGGCTGTTCTCCGAGCTGTTCGGGACGTTCCTCCTCGTCCTCGCCGCGGCGGGCGGCGGCATGGTGAACGCCAGGTTCGGCGGTCATGTCACCGGCAGCGCCGCGCTCGTGGTGGCGCCCGCACTGACCGTGGCCGCAGTCATCCTGTTCATGGGCGCTGTGTCGGGAGCGCACGTGAACCCGGCGGTCAGCTTCGCCTTCGCGCTGCGCGGCAACTTCCCGTGGAAGCGGGTCCCCGCCTACATAGCGGCCCAGGCCGCCGGCGCGGTGCTGGCGACCCTGCTGCTGTGGGCGCTGGTCGGCAGGCATGGCAGCGCGGGCCTGACGCTGCCTGGCCCCGGCATCTCCGCCGTCAGGGCGATGCTCTGGGAAGCGGTCCTGACCACCGGGCTGGTCAGCGTCATCCTGGGCACGGCGTCGGGCGCGCAGCAGGTCGGCTCGTTCGCCGCGATCGGCGTGGGTAGCTACATCGCGCTGGCCGGGCTGTGGGCCTCGCCGGTCAGCGGCGCATCGATGAACCCGGCCCGGTCGCTCGGCCCCGCGCTCGTGCTCGGCGACTGGACAGCATGGTGGGCGTACCTGGCCGGCCCGGTAGCCGGCGCGGCCATCGCCGTCGGCATCGCCCGCATCCTGCGCGGCCCTGGCGGCGGGACGCGCGGCACCGAGGCGGCCCAGGGCACGCTGGGTACGCTATGGACCCCGGAGCGGATCGGGGCTCCCAGGCCGGCCCCGCCGTCGCCGCCGGACTCCGGCACCCGGCCGCCGACGGCTGAGGCAAAGGACGCTGGTGGCGGCGCCGCGGCACGCTCAGATCGGGCCTGAACGGATGGTCCGGCCGGCCGCGGCCCGCCAGCCGGCGCGGCCCAGGCGGACTCCGGGTGACTCGCAAATGCTTGGCCGCCGGGAGCGACGGTCGCGCTCAGCCATCGGCCGCTGCACAGCGGATGCAGGTCCGCGCCGCCGGCCGCGCGGCCAGCCGGCCGGCGGCGATCGGCTGACCACAGTGCTCGCAGCGGCCGTAACTGCCGCTGCCGATCCGGGCCAGCGCCAGGTCTATGTCCGCCAGCCTGCCGCGTGCCCGGTCCAGCAGGGCGGCGACCTGCGCCCGCTCGAAGGCGATCGTCGCCCCCTCCGGGTCATGCTCGTCATCGGTGGCCACCGAGGAAGCGGCGTCGACGATGCCATCGAAGTCGCGGGCCAGGGCCGAGATCGCGGCGACCGTTTCGGCGCGCTCAGCTTCCAGTGCCTCGCGCGCGGCGGTGAGCCGGGCGGGCGGCAGGCCATCGTCCGGCACTCCCTTGCCCGGCGGCCCGGTGTCTGGCGGCCCGGTGTCTGGCGTCACGTGCTGCTCCCGTCCGCTGCTGCCCCGGCTGCCGCTGCCGCGTCAGCCATGCCGTTGCCACCATGACATCACCTCGCGCAGCCCACCGGGCGGCCAATGGCCGCGCGGTGCGGGCCGGCGGTGCTGGGCTGGGCGGTCCGGTGGCGCGGGCATTGCGGGTGATCGGGCAGGCTGGTGCCATGGCGGAGAAACTCACCCTGATGGCCGTGCACGCACATCCCGACGACGAGTCGTCGAGCACTGGCGGCGTACTGGCGAAGTACTCAGCAGAAGGTATTCGTACGGTGGTCGTGACCTGCACGAACGGCGAGTTCGGCGATGCGCCGGGGCAGGTCAAACCGGGAGAGGACGGTCATGACGAGGCTGCGGTCGCGAAGCTCAGGCTGACGGAGCTGCGGGCGGCCTGTGATCATCTCGGTGTCAGCGACCTTGAGGTGCTGGGCTACCACGACTCGGGCATGCCGGAGTGGGACTACAAGGAGCGGCCGGACGTATTCAGCAATGTCCCGCTGGCCACGGTCGCCGACCGCGTCGCCGGGCTGATCAGCCGCTACCGGCCGCAGGTCGTCGTCACCTATGACGACAACGGCGGCTACCAGCATCCGGACCATCTGCACGCTAGCCGTGCGGCGGTGGCAGCGGTGTCGGCCACCGGCATCCCGTCGAAGCTCTACCTGACCGCGATGCGCAGCAGCGGCTGGCGGGAGGTGTGGGAGGCGCTGCGCGAGCAGGGCGAGGAGGTGCCTGACTTCCGCAGCATGGATCCCGACATGCAACGCAAAATGGAGGAAGCCGAGCGGCGTATCACGACGACTATCGATATCCGGCCGGTGCTGGAGCGCAAGGGCGATGCGCTCCGCGCGCACGCCAGCCAGATCCAGGACTCATGGTTCTCGAAGATCCCGCCCGATATCGTGGCGCGGGTCTTCGGGCAGGAGACCTTCATCCGGGCCAGTGATTCCACCGGAACGCCCGTTCCGGAAGATGATCTTTTCGCTGGGCTCCGGTAGCACGGCTGGCTGGCGGGCGCGGACCAGCTCGCGGTCGGATTCACAGCCTGAGCAGCGCCGCCGCGTTGTCGTGGCAAACCGCCCGCAGCCACGACTCGCCGAGCCCGAGGCGCGCCAGCGCCTGCAGCTGATGCAGGTAGGGGTGCGGGATGCTGGGGGAGTCGCTGCCCAGCTGGCCGGCCGGGGGCAGCTGGCCGGCCGGGAACGGCGCGCGGCGCTGCACGCGACTCGGTACTCCGTCCACAGGGCTGTCGTGACGACGAACCGGCACCGGAACCGATGGTCATCTGCTTACCACGGCCCGCGCTTTCCGCCCTGTGGCTGTATCTGAGGACTACCTCATCTCCCGCGGTAAGCGTTGCTCGTGGCCGGTGCGTGCCGGTCCGCCACTTTTGCGCCCGGAATGTATAGGGTCGGCACTGGCCGAGCCACCGGAAGGGTCGTTGGGCGAATGAGCAACCGGAAGAAGCTGCGCAGGCGAGCCATACACCGCTCCGGATATTACGACGCAACGCGGCAAGCGATGCCGTCTGCCGTGACTCCGTGGGCCCAGCCGGACCCGACGCCTGAGTATGACGACGCGACGCGGCAAGCGATGCTGCAGGTCGTGGCCGGGCTCCAAGCGTGGAGCGAAAGCCTGGACGCGCACAAAGAGCACCTCGAAGCGGCCCGCAAAGTCTGGTGGGGTGGCGAGGACCCCGGGCCGGCTGAGATGCCGGACTGGCCCGAGGGATCGGTCGGTGACCGGTTCTTCTCGGGCATGCTGCTGGATGATGCGATGAAGGCACCGTCCCTGCAGGTAGCGACGGTGCCTGATGCGCACGTGATCGCGGCCGATCCCGCGCACTGGAACGTTGCCGCCTCGGTCCTGATTCGCGCGGCCGTACTCGACGGGATGCCCGCAGATGACCCGGTGGCCAGCAGGCTTCTCGACGTGCTTGGCTCGGTCGCCGAGGACGAAGTCGCGTGGGGCGAAGCCTGGGCAGACGGCGTCGGGCCGCCGGAATACGAGCCGGACTTCCCCGAGCAAGACGGGCCCGTGTCCCTGCTCGGCACGTGCGCACTCGTCGATGCGACCTGGGCGCTGATCGGGGAGGACTCGCTCAGCGAGGTACTTGGCGTGCTTGCGGCCGCGCTCAGCGATGTCGTGCCAGGGCTGGATGGCCAGGCGGTCGCTGACGTACTGGTCGCGGCCTTCGCCCATCACTATCGGTGCGAGATGCCTGGCGACGATGAGGTGCTTGAGCGCCTGGGCACCTTGGGCTCTGGGAATCCCCTTGAGGATCTCGTCACCGCCGGGTTGGTGGCACCGGGCGATTGCGTGCGCGTGGGGCTGGCAGTGCTTTCCGCGCTGAGTTCGCTGGGCAGGAGCAGGTCGGCATCGGTCCTCCATGACGACCGGGTTCGGGCACTGAGCTGATCAGCCAGGCCTGTCAGGCCGGGGCCCTTGCGTTGGCCGTGCCAGCGCCGGCCCGGCGGGCGGGACGGCGATCCGCGAGCCCTCGTCTGGCCAGGCCGGTGTCAGCGCGTTCCGCAGCTCACCCAGATCGGGTGTGACGACCGTATGTGGGTTCAGGCCCGGACGTCGGCTGCGGGCCACGAACCGGACTCGGTCCCCGGTGATCTCCCGCCAGATCCGGAACGCTGGGAACTCCTCCCGCAGGGCGGCCAGCTCAGCATTTGACGGCGCCACCCCCGTGGCCGGAGGTCCGGAGAACATGCTGGATGTCATGGTGCCTCGCTACGTTTTGCGTCAACTGTGCCGGATCTCACCGCGAGTGAGCTGGCCGGCCGGCGCCGGGGCCGCGCGCGGTCGGGCACTAGCAGAGTAAGTCTCCTAAGTCAAACAGTCAACTTGATGTGGAGACTTATCGCGACTCAGTCATGTAGCGTCGGATCAAGCCCTCGGCCGCCTCGCCCATCACGGCGGAGCCGCGCAGCCGGGCGAACGCTTCCTCGTACGTACGGACGTCCCACTCGGTACGGAGCTGCAGCTCGCGGGTCAGTACCTCAACCAGAACTACCAGTTCGTCAGGCAGGTCGTAGATCACGAATCCGGACACGAACAGGGCAGCAGGCGTGGTAGCGAAGGGGATCACTGCCACCGACACGTTGGGCAGCGTCATCATCGAAATGATCTTCTCGGCCTGAGCGCGCATCACCTCGGGCTGCCCGAACCTGCAGCGCAGGGCGCCCTCCGTCAGGACGTATTCGAACGATCGAGCGGGGTCGAACAGGATCGCCTGCCGGTTCATCCGTTCCGCAACCGCTTCCGGGACTCCGCCACGGCCGGACACATCGGCAAGCTCCAGAACGCAGGTGGCGTACGGCGGGATCTGGAGTGCACCGGGGACCGCTGCCGTGGCGAACTCCCGGAGCCTGGTCATGGCCGCGTGTATCCCCGCCATCTCGCGCTGTCGGCTGGCGAGTCCTCTGCTGTGCACGGCCTGCCAGGAGCGCGCCTGGTTGGCGGTAACTTCCGCCAGTGCTGCGATGTCGTTGGTGACGTCTGGGGCCGCTCCGGTGGCTCGCGCCCACGCGGCCACGTCGGTCGGCTCGGCGGGGACCTGGCCGCGTTCCATCTTCGATACCTTCGACTGTGACCAGCCGAGCGCGGCGGCTAGCTCGTAGGTGCTGAGCCGTGCACGGCTGCGAAGGCCTCGGAGCGAAGCAGCGAGGCGCTGACGTTCCGCACTTTCCATCGCTCGTGTTTCCCCGAGTCTCCGTGAGTCGCATAAGTCCGAATGAGTTATTGCCAGTCTGGCACAGCCGCCTTACCGTGGACGGGTGACCGTTTCCGTGCCGGCTGCTGATGCCATCATGACCCCAGCCGAGTTCGACGGCTGGTTTGCCGGGCTGTTCGAGCGCGAGGCGTTCCGGCTGGAGCTGCTGGACTGTTATGACTCGCCAGCGGCCCGCGAGCGCGTGCAGCGGTTCATGGCTGGGGAGCGGGAAGGCCAGCCCGCGCGCGCGTTCTGGGATGGTCTGCTCGCGGAGGCCCGCCGCGCCGGCAAGAGCATGTCGCGAGTGCACGTCGTCTCCGAGCCGCTGACCAATTACCTGCGGTGGGAACTGGACTATTACCGCGGCAGCGTCGCGGCTGGCGAGGACATCCGCATCATTCCGCGGGCGCGAGCAGCCGGGCTCGACCTGCCCGGTTTCGACTTCTGGCTGTTCGACGGCCGGGCCGCTGCGGTCATGGTGTACGACGAGAGGGGCGCGTGGCTGCACTCCGAGATCGTCACTGACCTGGGCTTCGTGGCGGCCTGCTGTCACTGGCGGGACGTCGCCATGCACCACGCAACCGAACTCGGCACCTACATGGCAGGGAGTGAAGCAGTATGAATGGCAGGGAGTGAAGCAGTATGACAAGAGACGGGCAATTCCGGAAGGCCAGCGGATCCGAGACGACGGGCTGTGTCGAGGTAGCGGCGATGCCGGGCGGAGGGATCCGCGTACGGGACAGCAAGGACCGCTCCGGCCCGGTCCTGAGCTATGACGATCCGGAATGGGCGGCATTCGTCCAGGCAATCAAGGACGGGAACTTCGACTTGCCCGGTTGAGCGCATGAGATCTCGCCGGGCCTGGCTATCGATTCGGCGACCGGCTCGGCTCGGCAGGTGGCGGACGTTCGCGGAGACTTATGGGGCCGCGGGCGCCCGCAATCCTCCGCGATCATGGAACCCCGGTGAGAGACCCTCGTCAGGGAGTTGCGAGAGGTCGTTCTGCGGCTGCCGGAGTAGCGCGCGGGCCTGGATCGCCAGCCGGCCCGCCTGACCGCCGCGGCTGGCCTGGTTGGCACCGCTGGCAGGGTTCGCAGGGCGTCCCTGCGCCCGAGGCCTTGCCGGACGGAACGGTCCGTGCGGTGGCGACGCCAGCGATTAGTTCCGGACTTGGCGAACGTCAGAACCGGTGACAAGCTCAGCTCATGAGGAGGTAGCCACGTGGCCGACGATAGTGTCAGCGCAACCACGGTCATCAACGCCCCGGCGGAGGCCACCTTCGCAGTCCTTGCCGATCCAGCAAAGCACGCCGCGATCGATGGCACCGGCTGGGTCCGCGAAACCCTCAACAGCACGCCGTTGACCGCCGCCGGGCAGATTTTCCGGATGTCCATGTACCACCCGAACCACCCAGACGGTAACTACCAGGTGGCCAACCGGGTCCAGAAGTTCGACCCGCCGAGCACCATCTCCTGGGAGCCAGGCTACGATGCCGGCGACGGTACCCTGCGCTTCGGCGGCTGGACCTGGCGCTACGACCTCACGCCAGCTGGACCCTCGAACACCACAGTCACTCTCTCCTATGACTGGTCAGCAGTCCCGGACACCATCCGAGAGCACATCGGATTCCCGCCGTTCCCTCCGGAGCATCTGGGCAACTCACTCGCGCACCTCGCCGAACTGGTTACCTCATGACCAGCCCGCACACTCGCCAGCCCACGGCCTGACCCCCTGGCCTTGACAGGCCGGAAGACACACCGAGCACTGCCCGCA
>DATGVY010000036.1:0-4336 GCA_035299845.1 Streptosporangiaceae bacterium | reverse complement strand
CATCCAGTTGGCCCGCTCACGCGTCCCTGCGGGCGAGCAGCCACCCGCCGATGACCAGTGCCACCGCGGCATACAGGCAGAGCACGCCCAAGCCCGCCCACGCCGACAGGAAATGCGGGCACTGCGCGGCATTCCCCCCGCAGGACTGCGGCTTGGTCGTGCTCAGCGAGTTCCCGATGATCAGTATCGGCATGTACGCCGCCACGGCGTGAACGGCCGCGCCGACGATCTGCGCGAGGATGTACACAGCGCCGGCGAACACCGCGATGGCAGCGGGCGTGTGCCGGATGATGGCGCCCAGCCCGAGGCCAAACAGCCCGAGCACGCAGAAGCCCGCCCCGGACATCACCACCGCGCGGAGCACCCCGGGCTGGCTCAGCGCCGGAGCCGGTATGCCGTGCCGCAGCGCGGCCCCGCCCGCGAGGAAGGAGATGAACGCGGCGGCCTCCCCGACGGCCAGCGCCACGGCGCCGAACACCGCCGTCTTCGCGGCCAGCACCAGCGGCCGGTTCGGGATCGCGGCCAGCGTCGCCCGGATCATCCCGGAGCTGTACTCGCTGGTTGTCACGAGCACGCCAAGCACCCCGGTCAGCAGCAGGCCGGGAATCAGGCCGGCCAACGCGTTGTTCGTCAGGTCACCCGCCGCGTTCCTCGTGTTGACCCCCACGGCGATGGCGACGCCGATCGCGCCCGCCGTGGTGATCGCGAGGGTCCACCAGGTGGATCGCAGGCTCCGCAGCTTGATCCACTCCATCCGCGCCACCTGCGGGAACCGGTAGTGGCCGCGGGATGCTTGGGTAGCTGTGGCTGTCATGACGTCTTCCTGGCCGGATACTCCGGATAGTCGGCCGGCGCGTGCCTGGCCGGCGGAGACCGATATTGGGCGCTGCCGGAGGTCAGCTCAAGGAAAGCGTCTTCCAGCGACGCCGACCGGGCGGACAGCGTGGCGACTGAGGTATCGGCAAGCAGCCGCCCGGCGCCGATCACCACCAGGTGCTCGGCCATCAGAGCGATCTCGCTGATCAGGTGACTGGAGACGAACACCACGCGGCCCTCAGCGGCCAGCGATTTCAGCAGGCCGCGGATCCACCGGATGCCCTCCGGATCCAGGCCGTTGACCGGCTCATCCAGCAGCAGCACCGACGGGTCGCCCAGCAGCGCGGCGGCGATGCCGAGACGCTGGGCCATACCGAGGGAGAACGTCCCCGCCCGCCTGCGGGCGGCTCCCGCCAGGCCGACGATGGCGAGTACCTCGTCCACCCGACTGAGCGGGATGGCGTTGCTGGCCGCCAGCGCGGCAAGATGGGCCCGGGCGGTGCGGCCGGGGTGGAACGCCTTGACCTCCAGCAGCGCGCCGGCCTCGCGCAGCGGCCAGCGCAGGTCGCGGTAGCGGCATCCGCTGATCCGCGCCTGCCCGGCATCCGGCGCGTCCAGGCCGAGGATCAGCCGCATGGTGGTGGACTTGCCCGACCCGTTCGGGCCGAGGAAGCCGGTCACCGCCCCCGGCCGTACATCGAAACTAAGGCCGTCCACCGCGACGGTGGAGCCGTAGCTCTTACCCAGACCACGGACCTCTATCACCGGACATCCCTTCCTCGTCCCTGGCGACCGCCAGGACGCCCAGCCGGCCGCGCGGGCGCGTGCTGCCGGAAATCACGCTACGGACGAGGCGTGCCATCAGGAACGGGGCTACCGCCCGTCTTCACCTGGGGGATTTCCCCCAGCTGGCGCCACGAAGGGGACCGGTGATGTCTGCTACTCGATTCCTGGCCTGCGTTGCCGTCTAGGGGGCGGGCGCCGCCGTGGCTGAGCTTGCCGCGGCCACTGGCATCGATCCGTGGCTCACCGGCCAGGTCAAGGGCATGAAGAACATGCTGAACGGATGGTCCGAGGCTGGCTCTGGGGGCGCCGCGCCGGCCCGGCCGCGGCATCGGCAAGACTGTGCTGACGTGGGCTCGATCGACGTTGACCTCGAAACGCCCGCGGGCGGCGCCGGCCGTGGCCGGCCTCGCCTGCGGGCGCCGGCCATGCGATGGCGGCCCGGCCCTGTGCGTGGCCGGCCAGGCTGGCGGCGCGCTTGCTGCCAGCCGGTCGCTCTCGGCGGGCTGGTGACGGCGGCTGGCGCGATCGTCTGGATCACCGTCTTTCCGCGGGTCGGCACTGATCTGTCGGCAGCGCTGGCCCGGGCCGGCTGGGCGGGTAACTACCCCGGCGCGGCATATATCTTCAGCTGGTACGGCGGCATCCACCCGGCAAGCTATTCGCTCCTGGCGTCCTATCTGCTCGCGATAATCGGGACCCGGCTCGCCATGGCGGTCGCGGCGGTGGTCTCCGCGGGCCTGCTGGCACTGCTGCTGGTCCGGCACCGGGTGCCCCGGCCGCGTCCGGCGGCGCTGTGGGTGGCCGTTGCCCTATGGACGGAGCTGTCGGCCGGCCGTGCCGCCTTCACCCTGGGGCTTGCCGCGGCCGCGGGCTGCGTCGTTGTTGCCGGCGGCCGCCCGCGAGGCTGTGCCCGGCTGCTCGCCGCTGCGGGCCTTGCGCTGCTGAGCTGCCTGCTCAGCCCCTTCGCTGGCCTCTTCCTCGGGGTCGTGGCCGCCGCGTTCGCCTGCACCGGCCGCTGGCGGGAGGGCCTGGCCGTCGGCATGGGCGCGGGCCTGCCGCTGGGCGTCATGGCGGTATTCTCCGACGGCGGCGTGCAGCCCATCGGCGTCCAGAGTTGGCTGCCGCCGCTGCTCGCCGCCGCGGCGGTGGTGCTGCTCGTGCCGAGCCGGTGGCGGATGGTGCGGCTCGGCGCGATCATCTACGGCCTGGGCGTCATCGTCACCTGGGCGCTGCCCACCCCGGTCGGCTCCAACGTCGGGCGGCTGGGTGAGCTGCTCGTCGGCCCGCTGCTGGCCGGGATGGCCAGCAGCCGGTCTCGCTGGCTGCTCGCGGCCGGGCTAGCCGCCGCCGCGTGGTGGCAGGTCGCCCAGCCGGCCGCAGATCTTGCGCAGGGCAATGCGCCGGCCTACGCCCCGCGGACGCAGGCCCTGGTGCGCGAGCTGCGGGCCATCCACGCGGACACCGCAAGGGTGGAAGCGGTGCCCCAGTACGGCCACTGGGAGTCGCAGCAGCTGGCGTCCACAGTGCCGTTGGCGCGCGGGTGGGAGCGGCAGGTCGACATCGAGCGCAACCCGCTGTTCTACCGCGGCACGCTCACCCCGGCGGCGTACTACGGCTGGCTGCGGTACAACGCGGTGCGGTACGTCGCCATCTCGGCGGCCAGCCCCGACTTCGCAGCCACCGCGGAAGCCGCCATCGTGCGCGAGGGCCAGCCCTGGCTCGTGCCGGTATGGCACAACGCGTTCTGGCGGCTGTACCAGGTGGCTGGCACTGAGCCGCTGGCCAGCCCGCCGGGGACGGTCACCGGCACGACGCCAGCCGAGATCACCCTGCGGCTTAGCCGGGCCGGCACCACGATCGTGCGGGTGCACTGGTCGCCGCTGCTGCGCAGCACCGGCTCCGCCGTGCTGGCCCGCCGTGGCGCATGGACTAGCCTCACCGCCCGGCAGCCCGGCACCTATACGCTGTCGGCCCCGTACTGACGCCGGGCACGGCAAGGCACTGACCCTGGTGACAGCGCCGCGGCGAGTCAGGCGACGCGGCGGCTGAGCCACCAGGCGCAGAACCCGGCCAGCGCTACCGCGATGGCGAGGAAGATCGCGGTCTCGTACCACTGGAAAGGCTCAGAATCGGCTCGCGGGCTGGTAGGTGACCACGTCCCGGAGGTGAAGCCGGCCGAGCGCGTCCTGGCACGCCCGCACCGGCAGCGGGCCGGCTTGGGCTAGCCGGGTCAGAGGTCGATGGTCATGCCGTCGTAAGCAGCGGGCAGCTCGGCGTCGGCGAGCCTGCTCAGCATGGCTGCAGACATGTGCGTGAGCACGACCCGCTCCGCGCGGATGTCGTCAAGGTGCTCGCGCAGCGTCTGGTAGTCGAGGTGGTAACGAATAGGCCGGTCGAAGGTGTACGCCTCGGCGGCGAACAGGTCCGCTCCGTCTGCCGCGTCCGCCAGGGCGGGGGTCCATTGCGTGTCCCCGGAGTAGGCGAACCTCGCACCGCCCAGTTCCACCCGCACCGCCAGCGGCGGTGCGCCGCAGGCGTGCTCGACCTCCCACCCGCGCAACCTCGCCGCGCCCAGTCCGGCGGGTGTCCCGTCGGTAGCCAGTTCGGTTACCTCCACCGGGAACCGCCGGTGCGCACTGCTTGAGCCCGGGAACAGCGCCTCCATCGCCTCAGCAAACCGGTCCCGGATGCCTGGCGGCCCGGCCACCAGCAGCGGCTCGGACCGGTGGGAGAA
>DATGVY010000035.1:0-2562 GCA_035299845.1 Streptosporangiaceae bacterium | reverse complement strand
AGCCCGTAGGCGAACTGCTCCACCAGCGGCAGTGTCTTCAGGGGCTGGGTCATGGGTTCACCCGCGCGCGGATCATCTGGGAGCTGGCCAGCGTCGCCAGGGCGGCGGCGTAGGCGGGCAGCTCGATCTCGGCCACGCCGGCCAGCCGGCAGGCTTCCCGCGCGCTGGGCGCGTCGCCGAGCGAGCTGACCACGGCGAGCAGGGCCGGGCTCTTCAGGAACGAAAGGCGGCGGGTGCCGAAATGGTAGAGCAGCGCCCCGAACCGCTCCGGGCGGACCGACACCTGCGGATGCAACTGCCAGGGGCGGTCGAGGTCAAACCCGGCCCGCGCGCCTCTGGCCAGGGTCTCAGTAGACACCGCACATGCCGTCGATGGAAACCTCTTCCACCAGCAGGTCCTCCGTCGCGAGCTCAGGCTCCGCCCCCTGCGGTTCAGTCACCCCGCGGTCGGTGGCCTTGGTGATGTCAGCGGTCGCGGCACGTTCGCTCATGACACTCTCCCTAGCTGCGCAGAGGGACAATAGTTCGTCAGCACGATTTCCGTCACACGGTGACGAATATACTTTGCATGTTAACGTCACCTTGTGACATAAGCAAGACGGGTCCGCGTGAACTCTTCCGGCTCATTCTCCTAGGAGGCAGACAGTGTTGACCGGCAAGGCGGTGGCCGCGGCCGGCACGCGGCGCGGTCGGCCTCCTGGCACCAGCCGCCGTGAGCTCGAGCTGATCGCCCTGCGCCTGTTTACCGATCAGGGCTTCGACAGCACCACCATCGAGCAGATCGCGGCGGAGGCCGGGGTCAGCAAGCGGACGTTCTTCCGCTACTTCAGCTCCAAGGCGAGTGTTCTGTGGAGCGAGTTCGACAACGAGGTCTACGTTATTCGCGCGGCGCTGGCCGAGGTGCCGGTCGGGGTGCCGATGATGGACGCCATCCGCCGCGCGGTGGTTGCCGCCAATCACTACGGACCCCAGGACGTACCCGAGCTGCGGATGCGGATGAACCTGATCGGCTCCGTGCCCGCCCTGCAGTCCAGTGCCGCCATCCACTACGACGCGTGGGAGCGGGCCATCAGCGATTTCGCCGCGACCCGCCTCGGCCAGCCCGCCGACTCGCTCTACCCGCTCGCCGTCGGCCGCGCCACCCTGGCCGTCTGCCGCGCGGCCTACGACCGCTGGTCCGCCCGGGCCGACGCTGACCTGACCTTCTACCTCGACGCCGCGCTCGCCGCCCTCGCGGCCGGGTTCAACCCGGCCGTGGTCCGGGCCAGCGCGCAGGCTCTCAACGAGCACATCTCGAGGCGCGTCGCCACCTGACGCCGCCGCCGATGGCGAGGGTCGATCCCGGGCGGCTGGGGCGGTACGAAACGGCACCGGGTCCGGTGATCACGACCAGGATGCCGAACGGGCGCAGTTCGTGCCTGAGCGTCTCTATCAGCCCGCGACGACGAACGTGCTCGCGTCATAGCCCAGAAGGCGACGGCACGCTAGTCCAGAATCCCGCTCGCGAAACGGCGCACCGCGCCGCTGCTGTTAGACAATGTGAGCATGACTAGTCAATCCGGCTCCGGTTCGGTTACCGGCGGAACGGCCGTTCGCCGGCGGAACAAGGGGGGCCCCGCTCGCCGGGCCGCCGAGATCGACGTGGCCGAGGCCAGGAAGGCGTTCTTCCTGATGGTCGGGTTCATCGCGCTGATCTGGATACTCCAGATCGCCAACTGGGCTGACCACTATCACCTGGACGGCAGCTACGGGATCCTGCCGCGCAGCATAGGACGCGTGCCGGATATCTTCACGGCACCGTTCCTGCACTTCTCCTGGGATCACGTCGAGGGGAATTCCGGGCCGCTGTTCGTCTTCGGCCTTCTCGCCGCCTACCGCGGCGTGGTCAGGTTCCTCGGCGTGACCCTGCTCGTCGCGATCACCAGCGGCATGGCGGTCTGGCTCTTCCAGGGCAACAACCAGCTCACGGTGGGCGCCAGTGGCCTCATCTTCGTCTATTTCGGCTACGTCCTGTCCCGGGGGATTATCGACAGGAACCTCATCGACGCGCTCGCCGCGGTAGTCATGGCGCTGTCATACGCCTACATCCTGACGGTGGCGATCCCGGGCACCCCCGGAGTGAGCTGGACCGGGCATCTGGGCGGGCTGATCGGCGGGCTAGCCGCGGGCTGGATCTTCCGGACCAGGCGCGGCGTCCGGGGGGCGGGCCGGACGAAGCTACCCGGTGATTCCGGCGGCGGATCGCCGGACACCGCCGTGGCCGTGCCGACGAGTCCGGGCCATCCCCGCGCAGACCTGCACAAGGAACTGGACGATATGGGTCTCTAGGCCGCCGGGGCCCGGATCGCCCTCGGCGAGCCCGACGCCGGTCACGCCGCGCGCGGACGGGCAACGTCAAGCCGGGCGAGCGAGTCGGCCGAGGTAAGGATCCGCCACGATGTCATCGGCAACGTCACGAGGCACCATCGACAATGCGAGCCGCCGGCTGCTGGCGATATCGCCGCAGGTCAGCGACACTGTACCCATGGGGGATCATCGACTGGGGCCTGAGGCCGACCGTAT
>DATGVY010000034.1:0-28670 GCA_035299845.1 Streptosporangiaceae bacterium | reverse complement strand
GCGCTGCGCAGCATCGGCATCCAGCCCGACGCGATCGTGTGCCGGTCGGACCGGCCGATCAGCGGCGGGCTGAAGCGCAAGATCAGCCTGATGTGCGACGTGGACGAGGAGGCGGTGGTGTCCGCCCCCGACGCCCCGTCGATCTACGACATCCCCAAGGTGCTGCACTCCGAGGGCCTGGACGCCTATGTGGTGCGGCGGCTCAACCTGCCGTTCCATGACGTGGACTGGAGCGACTGGGACGACCTGCTGCGCCGGGTGCACCGGCCGGCCAGGTCGGTCACCATCGCGCTGGTCGGCAAGTACGTGGACCTGCAGGACGCCTACCTGTCCCCGGCCGAGGCACTGCGCGCGGGCGGCTTCGCCAACGATGCGCGCGTTAACATCCGGTGGGTGACCAGCGATGACTGCCAGACAGCCGAGGGAGCCGCCCGCCAGCTCGACGGCGCTGACGGCGTGCTCGTCCCTGGCGGGTTCGGCGTGCGCGGCATCGAGGGGAAGATCGGGGCCGTGCGGCATGCCAGGACCCATGGCATCCCGCTGCTCGGGCTGTGCCTTGGCCTGCAGTGCATGGCCATCGAAGTGGGCCGTGACCTGGCCGGGCTTGACGGGGCCAACAGCGCGGAGTTCGACCCGGACACCCCGTTCCCGGTGATCGCGACCATGGCTGGCCAGGAGGACGTAGTGGCCGGGGAGCGGGACATGGGCGGCACCATGCGGCTCGGCCTGTACCCGGCGGTGCTGGCCGAGGGAAGCCTGGTGCGCGAGCTGTACGGGACCGGCCTGGTGCACGAGCGGCACCGGCACCGGTACGAGGTCAACAACTCCTACCGGGAGGCCCTGGAGGAGGCCGGGCTGTCCTGCTCCGGCCTGTCGCCCGACGGGCGGCTGGTGGAGTTCGTCGAGCTGCCGCGAAGTGTGCACCCGTACTTCGTGGCCACCCAGGCCCATCCCGAGTTCCTGTCCCGGCCCACCCGCCCGCATCCGCTGTTCAGCGGGCTGGTGGCCGCCGCGCTCGTGCGGTCGCGGCTCGCAACCGCCACGGCCTCGCCCGCCGCGGCCGGCCGCCGGGCTGCCGCCAGCGCATAGCGGCGGGCTGCCGTCAGCGTGCGGCTGCGAGCGTGCGACCGCGAGCGGGCTGCCGTCAGCGTGCGGCTGCGAGCGTGCGGCCGCGAGCGTGCGGGGGCCAGGCTGCGGCGGGCGTGCCGCCTCGGGCAGGTTAGTAGTGCGCGCGTAACGGCGTTCGCTGGCTGTCGCAACCGGCGGAGGATGACGCAGCGTACGGTGTGCCGTATCGAAACCCATGAGGCAGGAGCGTCTGACGTGAGCGAGGCTGCCGAGGCCGCGGAGATCCGCGATGTCGCCGAGCCCTGGCCGGTCGTGGCCTCGGCGGAGGTTGCCAGCGGCATCCTGGTCCGGGTGCGCAGGGACGACGTGCGGATGCCCGGCGGCGAGATCGCCGAACGCGAGGTCGTCGAGCATCCGGGCGCGGTGGCGGTGCTGGCCCTGGACGAATCCGGCCGGGTGCTGATGATCCGCCAGTACCGGCATCCGGTCGGCGCGCTGCTGTGGGAGATCCCGGCAGGCCTGCGTGACGTGTCGGGGGAGCCGCTGCGGGTGACTGCCGAGCGTGAGCTGCTGGAGGAGACGGGTTACCGCGCGGCGGACTGGCGGGTGCTCGCCGACGTCTTCACCTCGCCCGGCTTCAGCACGGAACGGCTTCGGATCTTCCTGGCCAGGCGCATTGTCCGGGTGCCGGACCAGCAGCGAGAGTACGTTCCGGAACACGAGGAGGCTCACCTGATGGTTGCGTGGGTGCCGCTCCAGCGGGCCCTGGCCGCGGTTCTGGCCGGTGACGTGCACAACGGAGTGGCGGCCGTGGGTATCTTGTCCGCGTATGCCGCCAAGCAAGATGGGTTCGCGGCGCTGCGACGCGCAGACGCGCCCGAGTGCTAACCGGCGGTCGCGAAGTGTGCTCGGAGGAGACTCGCCCGGCAACGAAGCCGGGCAGCCCTGCGCAGGGAGAGGACTGGAGGCCATGAAGGTCGGCGTTCCCAAAGAGGTCAAGAATCATGAGTACCGGGTCGCGATCACGCCGGCCGGCGTGCACGAGCTCGTCCGCAGCGGGCACCAGGTCTATGTCGAGCGGGACGCCGGCACCGGCTCGTCCCTCCCGGACCAGGACTTCGTCGCCGCGGGGGCGGAGATCCTGCCCGCCGCGGACGACGTCTGGCAGGCCGGTGACCTGATCCTGAAGGTGAAGGAGCCGGTCGCCGACGAATACCACCGGATGCGCAAGGAGCAGGTGCTCTTCACGTACCTGCACCTCGCGGCATCGCGCCCGTGCACCGATGCGCTGCTCGAGGCCGGGGTCACCGCGATCGCGTACGAGACAGTCCAGCTGCCCGACGGTTCGCTGCCGCTGCTCGCCCCCATGTCCGAGGTGGCCGGGCGGATGGCGCCCCAGGTCGGCGCCCACCACCTGCAGCGCGACGGCGGCGGCCGCGGGGTGCTGATGGGCGGCGTGTCCGGGGTCTATGCCGCCAAGGTGGTCGTGCTGGGGGCCGGCGTCTCCGGCATGAGCGCTGCCGCGATCGCGCTCGGCATGCAGGCCGAGGTCCTGCTCGTCGACAAGAACGTCGCCAGGCTGCGCCAGGCGGACGCGATCTACCAGGGGCACTGCCAGACGGTGGCATCGAACGCCTACGAGATCGAGCGCGCGGTGATCGACGCCGACCTGGTCATCGGCGCCGTGCTCGTGCCCGGCGCCAAGGCGCCGAAGCTGATCTCCAACGAGCTCGTGTCCCGGATGAAGTCGGGGTCGGTGCTGGTGGACATATCCATCGACCAGGGCGGAACTTTCGAGGACTCGCATCCGACGACGCACGCCGATCCGACCTACCGGGTGCACGACTCGGTGTTCTACAGCGTGGCGAACATGCCGGGCGCGGTGCCGCACACCTCCACCTACGCGCTCACCAACGTGACGCTGCCGTACGTCGTGGAGATCGCCAATCAGGGCTGGCGGGCCGCGCTGCGCGCCGACCCTGCGTTCGCGCTCGGGCTGAACACCTACGCCGGCGAGCTGACCTGCCCGCCGGTCGCCGAGGCACACGGCCTGCCGTGGAAGCCAGTGAGTGAGGTGCTCAGCTGACCAGCGTCGCCGGGGCGATCCGCCGGTACATCGATCACCTGATGGTCGAGCGAGGACTGGCCGCGCACACGCTGGAGGCCTACCGCCGGGATCTGGAGCGGTACGCGGCGGCGCTCGCGGCCCGCGGCACGACCGTGATCGGCGCGGTGACGACGCAGGATGTCGCGGCTTTCCTGGCCGGGCTGCGCGCGGGCGACGCGGATCACCCGCCGCTCGCCGCGAGCTCGGCCGGGCGCGCGGTTGTGGCGGTACGCGGCCTGCATGCCTTCGCCGCGGCGGAGGGGCTGTCCGGGGATGACCCGGCCCGCCAGGTCCGCCCCCCCGCACCGCCCCGGCGATTGCCAAAGGCCATCTCGGTCGCAGCCGTCGAGCGACTGCTGCAGGCGGCCGGAGCGGGCGACGGGCCGGCGCCGCTGCGGGACCGTGCCCTGCTCGAATTGCTCTACGGGACCGGGGCGCGCATCTCCGAGGCAATCGGCCTGGACATCGATGACCTGGAGCTGGTCCTGGATGCTGGCGCGACCGGCCAGTGGCAGCCGGTGGCCGCCGCGGCTGCTCCGGCGCCGGGCCGGGCGGGCGCCGGGCGGGCCGCCGGGGCGCGGGTGCCCGCTGCGGTTCAGGCGCCTGCGGCCGCGGTGCGGGTGCCTGCCGGGGTCCGGCTGGCGGGCAAGGGCGGCCGGCAGCGGGTGGTGCCGGTTGGCAGTTATGCCAGGGCGGCGCTTGAGGCATACCTGGTCCGGGCCAGGCCCACGTTCGCGGTGGCAGGCCGCCAGGCTCCGGCGAGCCCGGCCGTGTTCCTGAACGCCCGCGGCGGCCGGCTAACCCGCCAGGGTGCCTGGGCGGTGTTGCACGCCGCCGCGGACCGGGCGGGTCTCGCCGATGTGTCGCCGCACACGCTGCGGCACTCCTTCGCCACCCACCTGCTGGACGGCGGTGCCGATGTTCGCGTCGTGCAGGAGCTGCTCGGGCACGCGTCGGTGACGACCACGCAGATTTACACCCTGGTGACGGTGGACCGGCTGCGCGAGGTGTATGCGGCAGCGCACCCGCGGGCGCTGGGCTGACCGGGCTGCGTACCCACTGGCGGTCGGCTGATCAGGGCCGCAAGCCGTTTCCATCGAAAACGGTGAGTCGGCTTGCCGCGACCTAGCCAAAGCCCTAGAGTCCCGGGCATCGGCCGCATTGCGTGCGGCTGCCGGGGAGGTGCAGCAGCTGTGGCAGCGTCCCGAGCGATGGAATACAAGCCTGGTGTGCTTGGCCCCACCGGTCGGCCTCTACCCGTGTTCCCTGATCCCGAGCCGCTGCTCGCGCACGGGCCCGCCCGGGTCGTAGCGGTCTGCAACCAGAAGGGCGGGGTGGGCAAGACCACCACGACCATCAGCCTCGGTGCCGCGCTTGCCGAGCGGGGCCGCCGGGTACTGCTCGTTGACTTCGACCCGCAGGGCGCCCTGTCGGTGGGACTCGGCTTCCAGCCGCATGAACTCGAAGCAACGGTCTACAACCTGCTGATGGAACGCGGGATCACCGCCCGTGAGGTGCTGTTCAAGACCAATGTCGACAGCATGGACTTGCTGCCGAGCAATATTGACCTGTCCGGTGCCGAGGTGCAGCTCGTGCACGAGGTCGGGCGCGAATTCGTGCTCGGGCGCGTGCTTGAGCCGGTCATCCCCGACTATGACATCATCCTGATCGACTGCCAGCCTTCCCTGGGTCTGCTCACCGTGAATGCGCTGGCCTGCGCGGATGGCGTGATCGTGCCGCTGGAGTGCGAGTACTTCGCGCTCCGCGGGGTGGCTCTGCTGATGGAGACGATCGACAAGGTATCCAGCAGGCTGAGCCCGAAGCTGACCCTGGACGGGCTGGTGGCAACAATGTACGACTCGCGCACGCTGCACACCCGCGAGGTGCTGGCCGGCGTCGTGAAGGGATTCGGTGACAAGGTCTATCACACGGTGATCAACCGCACCGTGCGATTCCCTGATGCCTCCGTTGCGGGAGAGCCCATTACCCGCTTCGACTCTACATCCGCGGGGGCGAACTCCTACCGGGAGCTCGCCAAGGAGGTGCTGGCACGGTGGCAGCAGGCAGAGCCCGCGGTTCACATTCACGGCGGGTAAGCCTGCCCGGAGTCGCCGAGCTACTCCGCCCAGCCGCGCGCAGCCCGGCTGGCGACTCGGGGCGGCTGGCCAGCGGCAGGGAGCAGCATACCCAGAAGATCACTGTCTATTTGTCAGGCAGCGAACTGCTGGACCTGGAACGGGCCCGGCTGTCCCTGCGGGCCTACGGGGTCGCGGCGGACCGTGGCCGGATTGTTCGCGAGGCACTGGCCATGCTGCTCGCCGACCTCGACGCCGAAGGCGAGCGGAGCCTGATCGCGCGGCGGCTGCGCGAGGGGGCATGAGGGCTCCCCGGCATCGGGTAGCGTCATGTCCTCCGGGCGGCGCGTCCCGGGCAGGCTGCGACGGGCTCTGAATGACCACCATGGTGACCGGCGAATCCGGCGATGCCCCGCAGGCACCGGCCGGGGGCAGCTTCGAGGTGCACCTCGACGTGTTCGAGGGGCCCTTCGACCTGCTTCTCGCGCTCATCTCCAAGCACAAGCTGGATATCACCGAGATCGCACTGTCGAGCGTGACGGACGAGTTCATCGTGCACATCCGGGCCCTTGCTGATGGCTGGGACCTGGACCAGGCCAGCTACTTCCTGGTTGTCGCCGCCACGCTGCTCGACCTCAAGGCGGCCAGGCTGCTGCCGGCCGGCGAGGTCGACGACGAGGAAGACCTCGCCCTGCTTGAGGCCAGGGACCTGCTGTTCGCCCGGCTGCTGCAGTACCGCGCCTACAAGGAGGTGGCAGCCGTGCTGGCCAGCCGGATGGCCGTCCAGGGGCACCGGTTCCCGCGGCGCGTGCCGATGGAGCCCCGGTTCGCCGGGCTGCTGCCGGAGGTGCTGCTCGGCCTCGGCCCGGCGGAGTTCGCCGCGATCGCCGCCCGTACCCTGGCGCCGAAGAAGCCGCCGGTAGTCTCGACCGAGCATTTGCACACGCCGCGCACGACTGTGCGGGAGCAGGCTGAGCTACTCGCCGGACGGCTGCGGGAGCTGCGCCGGGCCACATTCCGCCGCCTGACCTCGGACTGCGCGGGTACCTACGAGGTCGTGGCGCGCTTTCTTGCCGTGCTGGACCTCTTCAGGGACGGCTGCGTCTCTCTCGACCAGCTCACGCCGCTCGGCGAGCTCTACGTGACCTGGACCGCAGGCGACGAGGCCGGCCCGGCGGCCGCCGCGGTGCAGGAGAGCGCGACGGCACCCGCACGGGACACGGCAACGGAAGGCGGCCGGTAGCGATGCAGGACGGTTCCTTCCCCCGCCCCCGCGATCCCGCCGACGGCCAGCATCGTGCCATAGAGCACGGTGACACGCGGCAGCGGGCAGTCCCGCCGGACGGCAGCCCGCCGGGAGCAGCCCTGCCGGACGGCAGGCCGCCGGGAGCAGCCCCGCCGGACGGCAGCCCGCCGGGAGCAGCCCTGCCGGACGGCAGCCCGCCGGGAGCAGCCCTGCGAGTCGGCAGCCCGCCGGGTCAGGGCCAGCGGGACGGCCCGCTGCGGCCAGACGGCCAGGAGCTCCCTGGCCTGCGCAGCTGCCTGGAGGCGATCATGCTGGTGGCCGATGAGCCGGTGCCCGAGGTGGTCATCGCCCAGGTGCTCGAGCGCCCGCGCGAGGAGATCGCCGCTGCGCTGCGGCAGCTGGCCGCGTCCTATTCGGCCGAGGGCCGGGGGTTCGACCTGCGCGAGGTTGCCGGCGGATGGCGTTACTACACGCGCGAGGAGTGCGCTCCGATCGTGGAGCGTTTCGTCAGCGACGGCCAGGAAGTCAGGCTCACCCAGGCCGCGCTTGAGACGCTGGCGGTGGTCGCCTACCGCCAGCCGGTGAGCAGGGCACGGGTATCCGCCGTTCGCGGGGTCAACTGCGATGGCGTGATGCGCACGCTGGTGCTCCGCGGACTGGTCGAGGAATCGGGCGCCGACCCCGACACGGGCGCAATCTTGTTCCGGACCACCGGCTACTTCCTCGAACGGCTCGGCCTGCCCGGCCTCGGCGAGCTGCCCGAGCTTGCGCCCTTCCTCCCTGACGATCTTGATGACGCCGAGGATTCAGGCCATGAGCCCGCACCGTCGTGACCGGCGCGGCGCCGCCGGCGGCCAGCGGACTGACGGGCCTGGCGAGGGCCGTGACACGCTGGTCGACGTGCCCGGCGGCGTGCGGCTGCAGAAGGTGCTTGCGGCCGCCGGCGTCGGCAGCCGCAGGCACTGCGAGGAGATGATCGGCGAGGGCAGGGTCGAGGTGGACGGCGAGATCGTCCGCCGGTTCGGCGCGCGGGTCGATCCGCAGGTTCAGATCATCAGGGTGGACGGGCGGCGTATTCCCGCCCGCGAGGACCTGGTGTACCTCGCGCTGAACAAGCCCGCCGGCGTGCTCACCACGATGTCGGACGGCCGGGGCAGGCCGACCATCGCCGACTACCTCGGCGACCGGGGCGAGCGGCTGTTCCACGTCGGCAGGCTCGACTACGACACCGAGGGCCTGATGCTCCTGATGAACGATGGAGAGCTGGCGCATCGGCTTGCTCATCCCAGCTTTGGCGTGCTCAAGACCTATCTGGCGGATGTGGCAGGCCCGTTGCCGCGGGATCTGGGGCGCCACCTGGTCACCGGCATCGAGCTTTCCGACGGGGTGGCGAGCGCCGATCGGTTCCGCGTGGTGGAGCGGGCAGGCTCCCGGGCACTCGTGGAGATCACGCTGCACGAAGGGCGGAAGCACATCGTGCGGCGGATGCTCGCCGAGGCGGGCCACCCGGTCAGCCGCCTCGTCCGCACTCAGGTCGGGCCGGTTTCACTCGGCCCGCTGCGCCCGGGCACGACCAGGAGGCTTACCACCAGGGAGATTGGTGACCTTTACGCGGCCGTAGGTCTATAGCCTTGGAGTCCGCATCCATGGGCGACGCGCTGGCCCGGGCATGGTCCTGGCCGGGCAGGCCGGCCGGGCGAGGAGGGAATCTGGTGGCGGTCAGGGCGATCCGCGGCGCGATCCAGGTGGACGAGAACGAGCGCGCCGCGGTTCTCGGCGGTACCGCCGAGCTGGTCACCGAGGTGATGAGCCGGAACGGGCTGACCCCGGCCGACGTGATCAGCGTCGTTTTCACCGCCACCCATGACCTGACCGCCGAGTTCCCGGCGCTCGCCGCCCGCAAGCTCGGCTTCCAGGACGTGCCGCTGCTGTGCGCGACCGAGATGAACGTGCCGGGATCGATGCCGCTGGTCGTAAGGCTGATGATGCATGTCGAGACAGATCAGCCGCGGTCTGCGGTGCAGCACGTCTACCTGCGCGGCGCGAGCGCGCTACGGCTGGACATCGCGCAATGACATCAGCATCAGCATCAGCATCAGCAGCAGCGCCGCCGCCCTTCCCGCGGCGGCTGGTGGTGATCGGCGCGGGGCTGATCGGCACGTCGGTCGCCCTGGCCGCGCGCGGCCAGGGCGCGGCCGTCTGGCTGGCCGACAGCGACCCGGCCGTTGCCCGCTTCGCCGCGGGCCTGGGTGCCGGCGACGAGCTGCCCGGCACCGGACCGCCTGGCGGGCCCGCCGATCTCGCCGTGCTGGCCATCCCGCCCGCCGCGGTTGCCCCGGCGCTCGCCGCCGCGCAGGGACGGGGCCTGGCCCGCTGTTACACCGACGTCGCGAGCGTTAAGGAGCTGCCGCTGGCCAGGGCCCGCGAGCTTGGCTGTGACCTGGCCACGTTCGTGCCCGGGCATCCGCTCGCCGGCCGGGAGCGGTCGGGTCCTGCCGCCGCGCGGGCTGACCTGTTCCTCGGCCGTCCCTGGGCGATCTGCCCGGCGCCGGAGACCCTCGATGAGGCAACCATGGCCGCCACCGCGCTGGCGAGCGGCTGCGGAGCGCAGCCAGTCCGGATGACGGCGGCCGATCACGATCGCTGGGTGGCGCTGGTATCGCATGTCCCGCATCTGGTGTCCGTGGCGATGGCGGCGCGGCTTGAGCAGGCGCAGGATGACGCGCTGGCGCTGGCCGGGCAGGGGCTGCGCGACGTGACCAGGATCGCCGCGGGTGACACCGGGCTGTGGACGCAGATCCTGGCCGCCAATGCCGTGCACGCCGCACGGCTGCTTCCGGCCATCGCCGAGGATCTGGCTGCGGCAGCCACGGCGCTCACCGAGGCCGCCGAGGGTGATGAGGTGTCCCTGAAGCGCCTCACCGACTTGCTGGAGCGCGGCGGAGCGGGGGTCGCGAGGATTCCGGGGAAGCAGGGCGGCCCGCCGCCCGCCTATGCCGTGGTCCAGGTGGTTATCGGGGACAAGCCCGGTGAGCTGGCCAGGGTCTTCCATGCTGCCGGAGCGGCCGGGATCAACATCGAGGACGTGCGGATTGAGCATTCGCCTGGCCTGCCGGCCGGCGTGCTGGAACTTTCGGTCAGCCCGCAGGCTGCTGACGGGCTCATCAGCGCGCTCGCGGCCGGAGGCTGGCCGGTTCGCCGGTAACATCGCCTGCGTGACCAATTCGGCCGAACCAGGCCAGCACCCAGGACTCGTCATCGCCGTGGACGGCCCGGCGGGGGCAGGCAAGTCCAGCGCCGCGCGCGGGGTGGCGCGCGCGCTCGGGATGCGCTACCTGGATACCGGCGCCATGTACCGCGCCCTCACCTGGTGGCTCCTGGTCAGCCACGTGGACATCTCCAGCCCGGCGGCCATAGCGGAGCAAGTCGGGCGCGCGGTCATCGAGGTCGGCACTGACCCCGATGCTCCCGGGATCCGGGTCGACGGGATCGATGTCGCCGGCCCGATCCGCACCCGCGAGGTATCCAACGCGGTAAGCGCCGTGGCGGAGGTGCCGCAGGTCCGGGAGCACTTGATCGCGCTGCAGCGGAAGGTCATCGCTGGCGCCGTCGCGGCAGGAGAGGGAATCGTGGCCGAGGGCCGCGACATCGGCGCGGTCGTCGCGCCGGAGGCAGCGGTCAAGGTGTTCCTGACCGCAAGCGAGACCGAACGGGCCAGAAGGCGCAACGCCGACCTTGCCGCTGACCCTGGGGCCACGGTCGCCCTGACCCGGGCCGAGCAGGCCCGCCGTGACCGCCGCGATGCCCCGCAGATGACCCGGGCGGCCGATGCCGTGGAGATCGACTCCAGCGGCATCGGCCTGGCCGAGGTCGTTGAGAAAATCGTCTCGCTGGCGATGCGCAGGACAGCGGGCGCCGCATGGACGGCCTGAGCGACCGGCCCGGGCTGGACGGCGAGTCAGGCGACGGCGGCCAGCCCGACGGCGGTCAGCCCGACGGCCCGGTTCCCGTCGTGGCTGTGGTCGGCAGGCCCAATGTCGGCAAGTCAACCATGGTCAACCGCATACTCGGCAGCCGCCAGGCGGTCGTCGAGAACACCCCTGGAGTGACCCGTGACCGGGTCGCCTACGATGCGACCTGGCGGGGCCGTGCGTTCACGCTGGTGGACACCGGCGGCTGGGAGCCGTCCGTGGAAGGCTCCCAGGCACTGGCGGCCCGGGTCGCTGCCCAGGCACGGGTCGCGGTGGATGCGGCCGATGCCGTGCTGTTCGTGGTGGACGCGGTTGTCGGGGTGACTGACGCCGACGCTGCCGTGGCCGCCGTGTTGCGCCGGTCTCGCAAGCCGGTCGTGCTGGCCGCCAACAAGGTGGACGACGCGCCGGGCGAGCCGGCCGCCACGTCGCTATGGTCGCTCGGCCTGGGCGAGCCGTGCCCGGTCAGCGCGCTGCACGGGCGCGGCAGCGGAGACTTGCTCGACCTGATACTGAACGCGCTTCCGGCAACCCCGATGGAGTCGTTTGGCGCCGAGGGCGGCCCGCGGCGGGTGGCGCTCGTCGGCCGTCCGAACGTCGGCAAGTCAAGCCTGCTGAACAGGCTGGCCGGCCAGGAGCGCGTGCTCGTCGATGCGGTGGCCGGGACCACCAGGGATCCGGTGGACGAGCTTGTCGAGCTCGGCGGGTCCGTCTGGCGGTTCGTCGACACGGCGGGGATCCGGCGGCGGGTGCGCGAGACCCAGGGTGCTGACTACTTCGCGGCGCTGCGGACTGAGCGGGCGCTGGAGCGGGCCGAGGTCGCGGTCGTGCTCGTGGATGCCAGCGAGCCGCTCGCCGAGCAGGACCTGCGGATCGTGTCGCGGGTGATCGAGTCGGGCCGGGCACTGGTGATCGCCTACAACAAGTGGGATCTCGTCGATGCCGATCGCAGGAACTTCCTGGATAAGGAGATCGACCGTCAGCTGTACACCGCTCGGTGGGCGCCCCGGGTAAACGTCTCGGCCGCCACCGGCTGGCATGTGGACCGCCTCGTGCCCGCGCTGGAGCGTGCCCTGGCCGGCTGGGAGACCAGGGTGCCGACGGGGCGGCTCAATGCCTGGCTGTCCGGGCTGGTGGCGGCTACGCCGCCGCCGGTGCGCGGCGGCAGGCAGCCGAAGATCCTGTTCGCGACCCAGGCGGGGGTGCGCCCGCCGCATTTCGTCCTGTTCACGTCGGGCTTCCTGCAGGCGGGCTACCGGAGATTCGTCGAGCGCAGGCTGCGCGAGGAGTTCGGCTTCGAGGGCAGCCCGGTGCACGTGACGATGCGGCTCAGGGAGAAACGATCGGGTGCTGGCCGCCCGGGCCGGCCGGATCCGGCCAGGCGTTCCTAGGGCGTTCGTAGGGCGTTCCTAGGGCCGCCCTCGGCTGGCGGCTCGCCGCGCCCGGCAGGAAACTGCCGCGCTCAGCAGGGAGCTGCCGCGCTCAGCCAGAACCACACGGTGGTCCCGGTCTCGTCGCTGATGTAGCCCCACTGGTCGGCCAGGGCCTGCACCAGGTATAACCCGTGCCCGTCGGAGGCGTAGATGTCGCCCCTCACCACCGGCGTGCTGAGGTCTGACCCGTTGTCCGCGACCTCGACTCGCAGGCCGGCGCTGATCTCGCTGACCACCACCAGGACGATCCCGCCTGGGCGCCGGGAGTTGCTATGCAGGACCGCGTTCGTCACGATCTCCGAGGTCAGCAGGATCGCAACGTCGGCGGCGGGATTGTCCGCCCCGATGGCCTTGCCCACCAGCGATCTTGCCTCGGACACGTACTCAGCGCGGCCCGGGATCGTCAGGCTGGCTAAGACATTGGCTCCGGTCATCAGGGCCAGGTCAGCCGAAGCTTCGCTGGTGTCTGCGGCCGTCAGTGCCATCTCTGGTCCGCTCCCTCCCCGGATCTGCGCCCGGAAAATGGCGAGCGCAGCGCGGTGCGGCTGACGCCGCCCCGCACCAGCGCTGGCCCCGCCGCTTGGCTTCATCATGGTCCGGGATATCATGAGACGCAAGTGCGTGGAGCAAATATTGGCAACGAAATCTCAATTGGGATCTCATGTCTACCCCGTTTCTCCTGTATGGTGATCTCAAATTCAGCAGTGGCGCGGCGCTCCAGGTACCCGCCAGGAGCCACCCCCCGCGCCGTGCTTGCCCCTCCCGGGGAGGCGAAATGACCGTGTCGATCGGCCCGACGGTCCGTCGGCGCCGCCTGGGCACCGAGTTACGGCGATTGCGCGAAGCGCATTCCATCAAGCTGGAAGAAGTCGCCGATCACCTGGGCGTCGCGGCGTCCACCCTGTCCCGCATCGAGACCGGCAAGGCGCCCACGAGGTCGGCATACCTGTCGGCAATGCTGGAGATGTACGGCGTCGATGATCCGGGCCAGCGGCAGGTACTCATTGACATGGCCAGGGAGGGCCACCGCAAGGGCTGGTGGGCGGCGTACGAGGATGTGCTGCCCACCGGATTCGGGATCTACGTCGGGCTTGAGGCAGAGGCCTCATCGCTGCGCGCCTTCGAATCCGTGGTAGTCCACGGCCTGCTGCAGACCGAGGAATATGCCCGCGCGGTGATGACCACGGTCCGCAGGAAACTGGCGGCGGATGAGATCGAGCGGAATGTCAGCCTGCGCATGCAACGGCAGGACGCGCTGCTGCGCGCGGATCCGCTGGAGCTGTGGCTCATCCTGGACGAGTCGGTACTATGCCGGGCCATAGGCGGGCCGGAGCTGATGCGCAATCAGCTCGTCCACCTGGCGGATGCCAGCCTCTGGCCCAACGTGACGCTCCAGGTGCTGCCGTTCTCCAGCGGTCCGCACCCCTTCCTGAACGGGCCGTTCTGCATCATCGAATTCCCTGAGCGCTACGACCCCGACGTGGTGTACACCGAAGGTGTCGCGGGACAGGCCTACCTGGAGCGGGACAGGGACGTGCGCGTGTGCGCGGAGGGCTTTGACCTGCTGCGGGCGGCAGCCTTGTCACCTGCCGACTCGACAACACTGATCAGCACGTTGGCCAGTCAAGTCAGAAGATCAACAGAGAGGACAGCCGAATGACACCCGACGTCACCGGTGCGCGCTGGATCAGGAGCCGCGCATGCAGTGCCGAGGGCTGCGTGGAGATTGCGCACCTGCCAGGCGGTCATGTAGCGCTCCGAGACTCCAAGGACGCAGGTAAGGCCGCGCACATCTTCGACCGGAGCGAGTGGAACGCCTTTATCTCCGGGGCTAAGAACGGCGAGTTCGATCTCCCGGCAAGCTAGTCGGCCCGCATAAAGCCGACGGCCTCCCTGATCGGCAGGCGAGCGGATCAGGGAGGCCGTTCCAGCGCTGGTCAGCCCTGGGCCGGGGGCCCGAACTCGCCGTCCCAGGCGCCGCCGAGGAACGCATCCCACTCCGAATGCGTGAAGACAAGGGCCGGGCCGTCCGGGTGCCGGGAATTGCGCAGGGCGACCTCACCGCCCGGCAGGAAGGCCACCTCGACGCAGTTACCGCCGGTCGGGCCGCTGCGGCGGCTCTTGAGCCAGGTGACGCAGTCCAGCGCGCTCGCCGGCATGCCATTGCGGATGCTGCTCATGGGGATCCCTCCATATCCTCGAGCACGGCGCGAATGATCTCCTTGGATTCGCCCGGCGTCGCGCTGATCGCGCTGATCCGGTCCATAACGGCCGTGTAACGCACGACGTCAGCGGCCTTGTCCAGGTACATAGCGCTTGTCAGGTGCTCTACGTAGACGACGTCAGGCAGGTCAGGCATGGCGAAATGCAGGATGCTGAAGCTGGCAGGCGCTTCATGGGCACCGCCAGGGTAAGGCGTCACCTGCAGGGTGAAACCGGGCCGGTCGCAGATATCCAGCAGGTGCTCAAGCTGCGCTCGCATGAGCGCGGTTCCGCCGATCACCCGGCGCAGCGCTACCTCGTCGATGATCGCCATCAGCCGCAAGCCACCGCTGCTGAACCGACGCTGCCGCTCCTTGCGCAGGTACACGAGGCGCTCGGATTCGTCCAGCGAGAATTCGCCGAGCGCGATGACGGCGGCCGCATAATCCTCGGTCTGCAGCAGGCCGGGCACGAACTGCATGTCATAACTGCGGATTAACTCAGCCGATTCTTCCAGGCCGATATAGGCCTGGAACCAGCTGGGCAGCACATCCTGATACTGGTGCCACCAGCCAGGCTGGTTGGCCTGGCTGGCCAGCGTCAGCAACTGTTCGCGCTCGCCCGGGTCGGTGATCCCGTACAGGCTGAGCAGGTCGGCGATATCGACTTCGCGGACCGAGTTCCGGCCGAGCTCAATGCGGCTGATCTTCGACTCTGAGCCCCTGATCGCGCGGGCCGCGTCCTGCGCGGTGATGCCCCGCGCCTCGCGTAGCCTGCGCAACTGGGTGCCGAGCAGGATACGAAGGACTGTCGGTCCGCCTGCCCCGTCTGCCATCAGTCGCATTCCTTCCCTCAGCGGCCCCAGCGCATGTGATCAGCGTGCCAGGCCACGAACAGCCGCACATTGGTATCGAGCTTACCTGCGCCTTTCGCACCGGAATCGGCACGCAATTGCGCAATGGACTTGTTCGACCTGTTAGCTACCTATGATATCGCATATGCGATTTCAGGCTAGCCCCCGGCCTTACCGCGTTTTGTGATCTTCACCTGGCTTTCTCCTGCCTTCGCCCCGTGCGGCGGCCGGGTGCCAGCCGGCCGCGGCAGGGCGCCTCGTGGCGTGCCCTCCTGGGCAGGTGCCGGGCGGCCGGAGCCGGTCTGCGGCCCCCGGTACGACCGGGCGTCGGTACGATCGGTGCCGGGCCGGGCCGGAATCGGGCGAAGGCAGGGTAATGCGCTACAGACCACTGGGTGGCTCGGGACTTGTCGTATCCGTCGCCGGGCTGGGATGCAACAATTTCGGCCGCAGGCTGGACGTGGATGCGACCCGCGCGGTCGTCGACGCGGCCATTGAGGCGGGAGTTACCCTGCTCGACACGGCGGACATGTACGGCGGCGGCCGTTCCGAGGAAATCCTCGGCGAGGTCCTGGCGGGCCGTCGTGACCAGGTGGTGCTGGCGACCAAATTCGGGCACCAGGACGTCGACATGGGTTACGGGGCGGCCGCAGGCGGCAAGGGCGGCCGCGGCTACATCCGGCGCGCGGTCGAGCACTCGCTGCGCCGGCTGCGGACTGACTACATCGATCTCTACCAGATCCATGCGCCTGACCCGGTGACGCCCGTCGGGGAGACCCTGACGGCCCTCGGCGAGCTCGTTGCCGAGGGAAAGGTCCGGTACATCGGGCATTCCAACTTCTCCGGCTGGCAGCTCGCTGAAGCAGCCGGCCTGGCCCGCGAGCTGGGGACAGCGGCGTTCATCTCCGCGCAGAACCACTGGTCCCTGCTGGAGCGGGCCGCCGAGGCGGAGGTCGTGCCAGCGGCCCGGCACTTCGGCCTCGGCGTGCTGCCATATTTCCCGCTTGCCAACGGGCTGCTGACCGGCAAGATCCGGCGGGGCCAGGCTGCGCCGGCCGGCTCCAGGCTGGCCGGCCGGCCGGGCTACGTGACCGAGCAGAAGATCAGCCGGGTCGAGGCGCTGATCGGGTTGGCGCGCGACCATGGCATCACGGTGCTTGACGTGGCGATCGGGGCCCTGGCCGCGCAGCCTGGATGCACGTCGGTGATCGCCGGCGCGATGTCGGCCGAGCAGGTCAAGGCGAATGCGGCAGCCGGCGAGTGGATCCCGTCCGCGGCTGAACTCGCGGAGATCGACGCGATCGTGCCGCCGCCGGCCGGCTCCGGCTGACCGGCCGCCTGCTCATTTCTCGCGGCGGAACGCGCCGCGTCCCGCCGGTCACCGGCGGCCGGGTGTCAGCCGGCCGCCGGTACCCCACGACTTCGGGCATGCGGTGATCGGCGGCCTGCCAGCCTGGCAGCGCTCGCGTTGGTGAAATGATCGGCGTGACGGACTGACGCCGGGCAGCACGGAGGCGAGAGACATGAGAGCCGCGCTCTACGACCGTTACGGCCCGGCCGGTGACGTGCTCAGGGTCGAGGAGATCGAGCGGCCGGAGCCGGGCCCGGGCGAGGTCCGCGTGCGGATGCAGGTATCGGGCATCAATCCGACCGACTGGAAGTCCCGCGCCGGATCGACGCCCCGCCCGATCGGGGGGTTCCAGATCCCGCACCACGACGGCGCGGGCGTGATCGACAAAACGGGGCCGGGCGTCGACCCGGCCCGCACTGGCGAGCGCGCGTGGCTCTGGCTCGCCGCGTCCGGCCGGCCCTGGGGGACAGCCGCCGAGTGGACCGTCGTGCCGGACAAGCAGGCCGTCCGGCTGCCCGGCGGCATCCCTGCCGAGCTCGGCGCGTGCCTGGGGGTGCCGGCCATGACGGCGCACCGCTGCCTGTTCGCCGACGGTCCTATCGACGGCCAGACCGTCCTGGTGGCCGGCGGGGCGGGCGCGGTCGGCCATTTCGCTATCGAGCTGGCCAAGCACGCCGGCGCCAGGGTCATCACCACGGTCAGCGGCCCGCGGAAGGCCGAGCTCGCCGCCAAGGCGGGCGCCGATCACGTCGTCAACTACCGGGACGCCGGCGCGGCAGACCAGATCCGCGCGCTCGCGCCGCCGGTCGACCGGGTCATCGAGCTGGCTCTTGGCGCGAACCTGCAGCTCGACCTGGCCGTCACCAGGCCGCACGCGACCATCGTAAGCTACGCCGCGGAGCCCGCCGATCCGGCGCTGCCGGTCCGGGCCTGCATGACAGCCAACGTGACCCTGCGGTTCGTGCTGCTCTACGGGGTGCCGCCGGCCGCGCTCGGCCAGGCAGCGAGCGATATCACCACGGCGCTGGCCGACGGCGCGCTCACTGGGCTGCCGGTCACCAGGTTCGCGCTGGACGACGTGGCCGCGGCGCAGGATGCCGTCCAGGCGGGGGCGCTCGGCAAGGTCGTCATCGACCTGGCCTAGGGACCGGAATCAGCTGCCATTCCGGGCTGGTCAGCCGCCGTGCTTCTGCAGGTAGCCCAGGTACAGCGGCCGCAGCGAGTCGGCCACGTCGGCGTCCCCCGAGTCCAGTGCGTCGGAGATCAGGGCCGACAGCTTTACCGAGTCGGCCGCTGCGTTCGCCGGATGCCCCGCGGCCGCCTCGCCCGCCGGGATGGCCCGGAGCAGTTCCCACAGGAACCCGACGTCCAGGTGATGCAAGGCGCGGCGCACCGCGCGGTCGTGCAGCTCGCGGGAGGAGAGCGCGTCCAGGTCGCCAGGCTCCGTCATGCGACGAACCCTACCGGGCGGGCAGGGCCACCGTGCCGCCGCGGGCCGGTGCTACCGCCCGGGCACCCGGCGCAGCCCGACGTTGGTCTCGCGCAGGAGCGAATCTGGCCCGGTGCGCGCCTGCTTGCCGAGGTCATTCCCGGCGCGCCGCGCTGCAGCGGTCAGGGACTGAGGCGGTGCAGATCCCGGGGGAATAGGGTGACCGACCGGACGTTGGCGGCGCCGGTCAGCCGCGCCGTCCACCGCTCAAGCCCGATCGCGAACCCGCCGTGCGGCGGCATCCCGTGCGCGAATACCTGCAGGTACCCGGCGTACGGCCGGGGGTCATCGCCCCGCTCGGCCAGCGCCGCCAGGTAGTCATCGTGCCGGTGCAGCCGCTGCCCGCCGGTGACCAGCTCAAGGCCGCGGAACAGCAGGTCGAAGCCGTTCGAGTAGCCCGGCCTGGCCGGGTCGGGGTGGGTGTAGAACGGCCGGCTCGCCATCGGGTAGCCGGTCACGAACAGGAACTCCGATCCCAGCTCGCGCAGCGCCCACTCCGACAGCCAACGCTCGTGCGCGGGGGCGAGGTCGGGCTCGCCGCGCGGGTCTGCCGCGGTATGCCGGGCGAGCATTTCCTGCGCGTCGGTGAAATGGATTTCCGGAATCCGGTCAGGTACCACCGGAAGCTTCAAGCCCAGAAGATCCACGGATTTACGGGAGTTCCGGCCGACTCCGGCCACCATTCCGGCGATCGCTTCCCGCAGTACCGCCATGACGTCGTGGTAGTCGGCGATGAAGCCAAGCTCAGCGTCCAGGCTGATGTACTGCGCCAGATGCCTGGCCGTGTCGTGCGGCTCGGCCCGGAAGACCGGCCCGACCTCGAAGACCCGCTCGAACACGCCGACCATCGCCTGCTTGTCGAACTGCGGCGACTGGGCTAGGTACGCGGGCGTGCCGAAGTAGTCGATGCCGAAGACGTTGGCGCCGGACTCGGTCGCCGACGCCACGATCTTGGGCGTGAAGACCTCGGTGAACCCGAGGTCACCGAGCGCCGCGCGGAAGCCAGCCGCGCTGGCGGCGGCGATCTCGAACGGTGCGCGCAGCAGGGGATGCCGCAGCGTCGTCGGCGCCCCGTCGAGTATCGCGGGCAGCGACGCGGTCACCGCCGGCCGGTACAGGTCGAACGGCGGCGCCGCGGCCGGCCCGGACAGCGGGGTGACCGCCGGCCCGGTGAGTTCGGCCCCGCCGGGCGCCTGCGGGCTGGCGGTGACCGTTCCCTCGATCCGGACGACGGTCTCCTCCGGCAGCGCCGCCGCGGCCTCGATCGCCGCCGGGTCGGTCAGCACGGCCTGCGCGAGGCCGGAGCGGTCCCTGACGATCAGGAAGGTCATGGACTTGAGCCGGCGCCTGCGGTGCAGCCAGCCGGCGATCGCCACGTGCTGCCCGGCGTGAGCCGCCAGGTCGGCGGCCATGGTGCGAGAGATCATCACACTCCTCCAGGAGTTGCGCGACCCCTTGGGAGTGCGGGCGAGAAGGGAACTCGCGGTGCCACCGCACTTTCGCCGCCGCCGCCCGGTACGGCCAGCCGCGGCCTTATTCATGCCCGGTCACGGGGGCAGGCCGGCGGGGCATGAGGCTGGCCGAGCCGCGGCCGCCGTTCCTCCCCGCACTCGGGAGGGTCTTCGCCATGGGCCCGCAAGGCCGCCTTCTCAGCTCGCGGCGGCTCTCTCCGGCTCGCGGGGTCCCGGGCTACTCGTCTCCGTCAGCGCGTTACCCGCAGGATACCGGCCGGCTCGGCCCGACGGGCTGATCGGCCGCGGCCACGATCGCTGAGCTGATCTCCTGCAGCTGCCCGAGCTGCTCGGGGGTGAGCACATCGATCAGGGATCGCCGGACCTGGCCGACGTGACCGGGGGCCGCGGCGGCGAGCGCGGCGAATCCCTCGTCGGTGAGCTGCGCCACCTGACCGCGGCGGTCGGTAGGGCAGTCCGCCCGCCGGACCCAGCCGCGTTCCTCGAGCCGGGCCACGGCGTGCGACAGCCGGCTCTTGCTGGACGTGGACGCCTCGGCGAGCTGGCTCATCCGCAGCGCCCGGCCGGGCGTCTCGGACAGCCGCACCAGGATCTCGTAGTAGCCATGCGGGATCGCGGCGTCATGCTGCAGTTGCCAGTCGATCGCGCTGAACAGCGTCTGGCAAGCGGTCAAGAACTCGCGCCAGGCCTGCTGCTCGCCGGCGCTCAGCCACCGGGTATCTGAGGTGCTCACGCCCTCAGGATACCCGAGATGGTTGAGCGCTTGACAAGAAGCCGCCGCGCATGATAGTAATTGAGCATTCAACAACTGAGCTACTAGCAATCGGGAGTACTCCATGACCGCAGCGACCACGCAGACGACCATCCCCGACTACGTCGCCGGCACCTGGAACATCGACCCGGTGCACTCGGAGGTCGGCTTCGCCGTCCGGCACATGATGGTCAGCAAGGTCCGCGGGAGGTTCAACACCTTCTCCGGACAGCTGGTCACGGGCAAGGACCCGCTGGCTTCCTCGGTGACCGCGGAGATTGACCTCGCCTCGATCATCACCGGCAACGAGCAGCGTGACGCGCACATCAGGTCGGCCGACTTCTTCGAGGTCGAGACCTACCCGACGATGACCTACCGGTCGACCGGTGTCCGGCAGGACGGCGGCGACTTCGTCATCGACGGCGAGCTGACGCTGAAGGGCGTCACGAAGAGCGTGCCGCTGAAGCTGGAGCTGAACGGCTTCGGCCCGGACCCCTTCGGCGGGACCCGCGCCGGGTTCACCGCGACCGGCGAGCTCAACCGGCGGGACTTCAACGTCAACTTCACCGCGCCGATGCAGAACGGCGGCGCGGTGGTGGCCGACAAGATCAGCCTGCACCTGGAGATCGAGGCCGTCCTCGAGGCCGCCCCGGAGGCCTGATAACCGGCCATGACCCGGCCGCTGGCGGCAGTCTTCCGCCCGCGGCCGGGTCTTTCGCTGCCCGCCGGAGCCTGCTCGCCGGAACCCGGCTGCCAGGTGATGAATCCCCCTATCGGTCACCCCAAAGGTGGTCGCTCGCGGCATTCACCCCTTTCCGGGCTTGCGCCTAGCCCACGCCGGCCGGCCAGGGCGGCTACCTGCTGGCGAGGGCGGCCAGCTGGGCGGTGATTGTCTCGGCCCTCGGGAACGTGAGGCTGGCGAGCGTCACGTGCTTCCAGCGGAGTATGCCCTCGCCGTCGATCACGAAGACCGACCTGCGCAGGCCGGCCCGGCCCAGGCTGATGCCGTACTGCCGGGTCACCGCCAGCCCGGTGTCGGCGAGCAGCGGGAAGCCGAGGTCGTACTTGCGGGCGAACCCCTCGTGGCTGTCCACATCCTGCGGGCTGATGCCCCATACGGTCGCGCCGAGGCCGGTGAAACCATCCAGGCCCGAGGTGTACGAGCAGAGCTGCTTCGTGCAGACCGCCGTGTTGTCGCCCGGGTAGAAGGCCAGCACCACGGGCTTGCCGCGCTGAGCCGACAGGGTGTAGTCACCCCGCTCCGCCGTACCGCCGGACACCAGTACTCCGGGCAGCGTGAAATCGGGGGTGCTCGTGCCCACATCGGGCGTCTTGGCCATGTCAGGTCCCTCGGTCGTAGCCGCCCCCCTGGGCCAACCCTCCCACATTGCCTCGTGACAGTCAGATACCGTGAGTTCGCGCGCACATGACAGGATCGCCGCCATGATCGGACGCCTGCATCACGTGATCATCGACTGCCCAGATCCGGCAGCGCTCGCTGCCTTCTACTCGGAACTGCTCGGCCTGCCGATCACCTGGCTGGAAGCAGACTTCGCGGTAGTGGCGAGCAACGAGACGTCGTCAGGCCTAGCGTTCCAGCTCGTGGCCGGCCACCAGCCGCCCCGCTGGCCAGATCCCCGCTGGCCGCAGCAGTTCCACCTGGATGTCATGGTCGACGACGTCGATGCCGCCGAGCCGAAGGTGCTGGCACTCGGCGCGCGGCAGCTGCCGGGAGGCGACAGTTTCCGCGTCTACGCCGACCCGGCCGGCCATCCGTTCTGCCTGATACCGCGGCCGGCCTGGGCCCCGCCGATCGGGGCAGGGACAGCTGCCGGGCTAGGCGGCAGCGGCGGAGCGGCCGGTGGCTGAGGGCGTGATGCCGTCCGGCGGGCCCGCCGCACAGGTGCAGCTGGCCACCATCGCACGCGAGTGGGCCCGGATCGGGGTCATCGGGTTCGGCGGCCCGCCGGCGCACATCGTGCTGCTCCGCACGCTGTGCGTGACCAACAGGAAGTGGCTGTCCGCGCGCGAGTTCGAGGACGGCGTCGCCGCCGCCAACCTGCTGCCCGGCCCGGCCTCGACCCAGCTGGCGATCTTCTGTGCCTGGCGGCTCCGCGGCCCGGCCGGGGCGGTGCTCGGCGGGGTCTGCTTCATCGCCCCTGGCCTGGTCATGATCCTCGCGCTGTCGGTGCTGTTCCTGGCCGGCCGCCCGCCGCTGTTGGTGCGCGGCGCCGCGGCGGGGGCTGGCGCGGTCGTGCCTGCCGTGGCCATCCACGCGGCGGTCAGCCTGCTGCCGGACAGCTGGAAGCGGACGGCCGGAAGGCGCGCGGCCCGGGCGAGATGGCTGGCCTACCTGGCGGCCGCGGCGGTGGCTGGGGCGACGGCCGGTCAGTTCGTGGTGGTGGTGCTGCTTGGCTGCGGTCTCGTCGAGGTGGCGGCCGGCCTGCGCGCCGCGCCGGGTCGGCCAGCCGGGGGAGTGGCCGGCTGGCTTCCGCTGACCGTCGAGCGAACCCTGGCCGGCCCGGCGATCGCCGCGGGCGGCCTTGGCGCGCTGGCCTGGGTGGCCATCAAGGTCGGCGCGCTGTCCTACGGGGGCGGGTTCGTGATCATCCCGCTGATGCAGCACGACGCGGTCGTGACGTACCACTGGATGACCGGCGCGCAGTTCCTCAATGCGGTGGCCCTTGGCCAGGTCACGCCGGGCCCGGTGGTCCAGACCGTTGCCGTCGTCGGCTACGCGGCGGCGGGCATCGGCGGCGGGCTGCTTGCGGCACTGATCGCGTTCCTGCCGTCATTCGTGTTCGTCCTCGCTGGCGGCCCGCATCTCGGCCGGCTCCGGTCCAGCGCGCGGGTTCAGTCGTTCCTGTCCGGGGCCGGGCCTGCCGCCATCGGGGCGATCGCCGGGGCGGCCATCCCGCTCGGCCTCGAGCTTGGCCACCTCTGGCAGGCTGCCGTCCTGCTGCTGGCCGCCTGCTGGCTGCTGGTATTGCGCCGGGGCGTTGTCACCGCGCTGCTCTGCTCCGCCGGGATCGGCGTCATCGCCGCGCTGGCCGGCGCCCCCCTCAGCCACTGACCACGCCCGCGTCGTCCCGGCCCGCCTGGTCCGGCGGGCGATCTGAGCAGCAGGCGCAGGCCACCCCCGGTGAGCATGGCGAACATGGGAGCCGGGTGCATTTCCTGGCCGAGGCCGCGATGCTGGCAGCGGAACGCGATCGCCTTGTCCACGTCGTTGACGATGTAACGGACGCTGGACAGTGGCCATGCGCCCCAACGCTGCGCCCGGCCGGCCCGTTACTGCTGGTAGATCGCCAGGAAGTCGCCGAGGCGGCCGATGGCGTCATCGAGCACGTCCACAGCGGCGAGGAACACCAGCCGCAGATGATCGGCCGACGGCAGGTTGAACCCGGTGCCGTGCGACAGCAGCAGGTGCTGCTGTTCCAGCAGGTCGATGACCATCTGCTCGTCATCGGCGATCTTGTGGACCTCCGGGTCCAGGCGCGGGAAGAGATAGAGGGCGCCGAGCGGCTTGACGCAGTCAACCCCGGGAATCTCGTTCATCTTCTGCCAGGCGCGGTCGCGCTGCTCGCGCAGCCTGCCGCCCGGCCGCAGCAGGTGCGCGATGCTCTGGCCGCCGCCAAGGGCCGTCTGGATGGCGTACTGGGCCGGCACGTTCGGGCACAGCCGCATGTTGGCCAGCAGCTCCAGCCCTTCGAGGTACTCGGCGGCGTCCCGCCTGGGCCCGGATACCACCAGCCAGCCGGACCGGAATCCCGCCAGCCGGTAGGTCTTCGACAGGCCGCACATCGTCAGCACAAGGAGGTCGGGTGCCAGCGCAGCGGCGCACTCGTGCACGGCGCTCTCGTAAAGGATCTGATCGTAGATCTCGTCGGCCAGCACGAGCAGCCCATGGCGGCGGGCCAGCTCAAGCAGCCCGAGCAGGGTCTGCCGGGAGTACACGGCGCCGGTCGGGTTGTTCGGGTTGATGATCACCAGCGCCCTGGTCCGCGGGGTGATCTGCGCGGCGACGTGCGCCAGGTCCGGAGACCAGCCGGCACCCTCGTCGCAGCGGTAGTGCATAGCGCGGCCGCCGCAGAGGCTGACCGCGCCGGTCCACAGCGGGTAGTCCGGGCTGGGAATGAGCACCTCGTCGCCAGCATCCAGCAGCGCCTGCAGCGCCATCACGATCAGTTCCGACACGCCGTTGCCGAGGAATACGTCGTCCGGGCCGACCCCGGGCACCCCGCGGCTCTCGTACGACTGGGCGACCGCGAGCCGGGCCGGGTGAATGCCCCGTGCGTCGCTGTAGCCCTGCGCGTCGCCGATGTTGTGCACCACGTCGCGGAGCACCGCGTCGGGAGCGTCGATCCCGAAGGCGGCCGGATTGCCCAGGTTGAGCTTCAGAATGTGGTGCCCGTCGGCCTCCAGCTGCCTGGCGCGCCGCAGCACGGGCCCTCTGATGTCGTACCGGACATTCTGCAGCCTGCTGGCCTGCGACACCATGTCGTCCATCCCTCCTCGGGTAAGTGGCCTATCGTGCCCGAAGAGGGCGTGGTCGCGCTCGGAATAAACGCGGAGCGTGCAGTTTACCGGCCCCGGCACCTGCGCGGCGTCAGGCATGGCTCCCGGCCGGACGGGAGATGCCAGCGACGATCGCACTGGCGGCCTGGATCAGGTCGGCTGGGGCGAGTTCGATCTCCAGCCCGCGCCGTCCGCCGCTGCAGAAGATCGTGGTGAACTCCACCGCGGCGGCGTCCACGACCACAGGCAGCCGCCTGCGCTGGCCAAGCGGCGAGATGCCGCCGGCCACGTAGCCGGTTGCCCGCTCGGCGGCGGCCACGTCGGCCATGCTGGCCCGCTTGCCGCCGGCGGCCGCGGCGAGCGCCTTGAGGTCAAGCTGGCGGGAGACCGGCACAACGCCGGCCGTCAGCGTGCCGTCGACGGCGATCATCGTCGTGAAGACCCGCTCAGGCTCGACCCCGAGTGCGTCGCTCGCTTCCTGGCCGAACGAACCGTGTCGCGGGTCGCGCTCGTAGTAGTGCACGGTATGCGGGATGCCGAGACGGTCCAGCATTACCGTCGCCGGTGTACCACGCCCTGCCACGTTCAGCCACCCTAGGGCACGAAGCTCAGGGACCGAGGTCCCAGAGCAGGCGGTAGTACCGGGTCCTGTCCGGGTCCGGCAGCACCCCGTAGGCACGCAGCAGGAGATTGTCCCAGCCAGGTCCGTAGTTCCATTCGGTACTCCAGGTGGCAATCGCAAGGTCAGCCCACCGGTCGGCGATGCCGAGCGAGCCGAGGTCGACATGTCCTGACCAGCGGCCGTCATCGGTCAGCAAAGTGTTCGGCGCGCAACTATCGCCGTGACAGATCACCAGTCGGTCGATTGGCGGGATATCCGCGAGCAGTTCGAGCGCCTGGCCAATCCCGAGCGGCTGGTGCACCGGATGCCAGCAAGCCGGGTCGATCCGGCCTTCGCCCGCCCGCTGGCGGGTGTCGGCCAGCCGGTCCTCCGCCATCCACGAGAACGGGCAGGCAGCGGTGGCAGTAGCCTCGTGCATCGCTCGCAGGCCCTCGCCGATAGCGGCCACCGCGGTGGCCGGATCGGCTTTCCACCTCTCGGCGACAGCGAACTGTCCAGGCAGCGCGGCGGTGACGATCCACGATCCGGTGTCGTCGGCGCCCTGGCTGAGTAGCTGCGGTACTGGAGTGAGGGACACTGCCCAGGACAGCCGGGCCGCTTCCTCGCCAAGGTCGATTCCGCTCGCGGCGGGCGCCCACTTGACGAAGCAGCGATCGGTGCGCGCGCCTACTTCGAAGGTGATGCCGCCCAGTTCGTTCTCCCACACGGCACGCACCGGTCGGCCGGCTGCCGCCGCCAGCACCGGCGCCGGTATTGGGGTGCCCGGCCCCGCAGGTCCTGAGATTGAGTTCCACGGCGTCATCGCGGTCGCCGGACCATCACTTCCTGTCACGTTCAGTCACCCCAGAGCACTAGCATCGCCGCCGATAAGCACTTCCCGGCGTGCGCGGAAAGGTGCCGCGGCCGGTCAGAAGCCCGCGCGACCAGAAGCCCGCGCCGGCCAGAAGCCCGCGCCAGCCAGAAGCCCGCGCCAGCCAGAAGCCCGCGCCAGCAGAAGCCCGCGCCAGCAGAAACCGCGCTGAACAATAGGCGCGCCGGACGTTGCGCGCGGCCGGACGGTAGGCGCTCCGCCTTGCTAGTCCGCCGGTCCGGCGAGCGCCAGGGCGGCTGCGGCCTCCCGCTCGTTCATGCCCTCGTAGCCCAGCTGGCCGTGCTGCCGGGCCTGCTGGTCGATCCACCGGCTGTGCGCCTCCCACGCGGACTGCTTGCTGGTGCCCAGCGCAGCGCCGATCTGCGACCACGATGCCCCTGCCGTCCTCGCGGACCTGACCGTCAGCTGACGGCCGTAGCCGGCCTTGCGGGCGATCACCTCGCCGAGGGCAAGCAGTTCTAGCGCTTCCTGCCGCGGCAGCGGATCGGGACCAGATGGATCGTCGTCACTCATGCCAGCCGCAGTAGATGCGAGCAGGTCGCGGGCGCGCAGCTCGTCATACCGCGCGACCGCGGTGGCGAGGGTGTGCTGGTGCTCAATGCTGTCAGGCGTCGTCATATCCTAACCTTTGACGTCAGGCAATCCTGACGTCAAGCAATCCTGACGCGATTTCGCTGACAGCGTGCGGCGCGGCTGATCACGTCATGCGGCTGATCACGCCATTGATCACGCCTTGCGGCCGTCCATGCGGGGCGCGGCGGGAAGCAGGACCGAAATTTCTTACGTGTCGCTGCGGGCACCGGCAGGACGACCAGTTGTTACGGTCGGTCCGCGACGAATGTGCCTCTGCCATGAACGCTTCGGACGAGTCCTCTGTCGCGCAGAATGGCTATGGCACGGCGGACGGTGCCGTAGCTGACTTCGTATTCCTCGGCCAGGGCACGCTCAGCGGGCATCCGGCCGGTCAGCTCTCCGCTCGCGATCCTCTCGGCGAGCAGTCTGGCTACCTGCATATAGGCGAGCTCTGCGGACTGAGGATCTACCACGATGATCACTCTAAAGCTGCATTGACCTGCCTTAACTCTCTGGTAGCACCAAAGTGCTGTATAGTGCTTCTACCTGCATGCGACGAGAGGTGAGGAAGCATGGCCGATACGCAGCGCCTGTTAACGGACGTTATGGAGCGTTATGGAGAGAGCTGGAGCATCAGCCGCTCGGACGGACCGGATGTGTGGACGGCTGTATGCCGCCCGACGCCGGCCGCCCTGCATGTCCTGGTCGCTCACTCGCTGCCGGAGCTCAGCGAGAAGCTGGAGAAAGCAAGCCGCTATGACGGCCAGGGTCAATAGCCAGCCAAAACGGTGTCTTCCCGGTCAGCACGCGGCCAGTCGGCCCGCCGTCGGCCAGGCTGGGGCCGGCCGCCCGGCCGCATCGGGCAGCCTCATCTCCGGGCGGGATCGGTCTTAACCGGATGATCAGTGCCTGCGCCCTTCCCGTTGCCGCAGGCCATCACGGCCCATCCGAGAGGCTGCTTCATGATCATTACCGGATCATCGTTCTGCGTGGGCTCCGAGGTACCTGCAGCCACATTTCAGAAAGTCCGACAACTTTTTCCTACGTTAGTGCCCTCGGCGGGTCATTTTGTCGGTGGTGGTCGATAACGTTGTTGAAGAACATTGGACCAGCAGCTACTAGCCGGGAGGAGGGCCAATGCAGGAAGAACCCGTCACTCCTCCCGACCCCTCCGCGCCAGCACCGTCCGCCGCTGGCCCCGTGCCGGCCGCTGGTCCTGCATTTGCCGCTGGCCCCGTGCCGGCCGCTTGCCCTCCGCCTGCTGGCCACCGGACCGGGCCTGACCCTGTAGCCGGGCCTGTCCCCGCGGGGTTCGCAGACAGCGACGATGATGATGAGCCGTTTGATGCGGAGGCATTCTTCAACCCATTCTTCGGTCCGCCGGAAGGCGAGGATGCGTGGCTCGCTCAGGTCGCATCGCCGGTGGCTGATGAGTACCTGGCCAGCGCGCAGCTGCCGGCCGGGGCGCGGGAGGCGCTGGCGGCCGGGTTCACCCACAAGGATCGCGAGCCGGGGGCGCGGGGGTTCGCTGCGGGCGGTCCGCTGGACACCATGGAGCCCGGTGCGGTGCTGGCGGGGTTCGCCGATGACGCCGTCGAGGATGGCCTGTCCGCGTTGTCGGATGATGAGCTCGTCGGTCTGATGGGCGCCGCGCGGCGGCTGGCGTCGCGTGCTGCCGGCATCGAACTGGCCGCGGTCGCCGGGCTGAGCAGCCGCCGCGCCGCGCACGCCCGCGCGATCAATGACTGGCGGCAGGCCGAGCATGTCGCTGACGAGATCGCGGTGGCCATGACCTTGACCTGCCGGGCGGCGGACAAGCTGCTGGACCTGGCCGTCGGCGTCACCAGGCTGCCGGCGGTTACCGCGGCGCTGGCGGCTGGCCGGGTCGATCTGCCTAAGGTCACGGTGTATGTGCAGGAGCTGGCCGGGCTGGGGGACGTGGCTGCCGCAGCGATCGCCGCGGTGACCATCGCCGATGCCGCCGGGCTCACCACCGGGGAACTGCGGGACGTGCTGCACCGCGCCGTACTGGCCTGCGATCCCGAGGCCGCGGCCAGGCGCCGGAAGA
>DATGVY010000033.1:0-7626 GCA_035299845.1 Streptosporangiaceae bacterium | reverse complement strand
CGGAACTAGCCACGCCCGCGGAACTAGCCACGCCCGCGGAACTAGCCGCGTCCGCATCGGCGTCGCTGGCGTGGGCCGCGGCCAGGGCGCCGAGCGCCTCGCCTTCCGTGCCCGGCACGGCCGGGAGCAGCATGCCGGAGAGCCTGGACAGGCCGGGGCTGGCCAGCGCGGCGAGCGAATAGACGGCAAGCCCGTGCTTGCGTACCGCCTTGCGGAGCCGCAAGAACACGATGGGCGACTCGTCCTCCGGCTCGAACCCGGCCAGCAGCACGGCCGGCGCCCGCTCCAGGTCCGCGTAACTCACGCCGATACCGCGGCCGGCCACCTGGCTGGCCAGGAACTGGGCTTCCTCGGCAGAATGCGGCCGCGCCCGCATGTCGATGTCGTTGCTGGCCAGCGCCAGCCTGGCGAACTTCGCGTAGGCGTAGGCGTCCTCCACGGTGAGCCGCCCGCCGGTCAGCACGCCCGTCCGGCCGCGGGCGGCCTCCAGTCCGCGGGCCGCTGCCGCCACCGCCTCCGGCCAGGAGGCAGCCTCCAGCACCCCGGCCTCGTTGCGGACCAGCGGCGTCACCAGCCGATCGGGCTGGCTGGCGTAGGTGAACGCCCAGCGGCCCTTGTCGCAGTTCCACTCCTCGTTCACCTGCGGATCGTGGCCGGCCAGGCGGCGGGTGACCGCGCCGCGGCGATGGTCGGTGCGCTGCCGGCAGCCGGCCGCGCAATGCTCGCAGACGCTCGGCGTGGATACCAGGTCGTAAGGGCGAGCGCGGAACCGGTATGACACGCTGGTCAGCGCGCCGACCGGGCAGATCTGCACCGTGTTGCCTGAGAAGTACGAGTCGAACGGCACGCCCTCGGCCACGCCGACCTGCTCGCGCGGACCGCGGTCGAGCAGCTCGATCAGCGGGTCGCCGGCGATCTGCTCGGCGAACCTGGTGCAGCGAGCGCACTGCACGCAGCGCTCGCGGTCAAGCAGTACCTGGGCGGACAGCGCCACGGGCTTGGCGAAGTCGCGCTTGGTGCCGTCGAATCTGGTCTCGCCCTGGCCGGTGGACATCGCCTGGTTCTGCAGCGGGCACTCGCCGCCCTTGTCGCACATCGGGCAGTCGAGCGGGTGGTTGACGAGCAGCAGCTCCATCACGCCGCGCTGCGCCTTCTCCGCGACCTCCGAGGTCAGCTGGGTGCGCACGACCATGCCGTCGGTGCAGACGGTGGTGCAGGAGGCCGGCGGCTTGGGCTGGCCCTCGATATGCACGAGGCACTGCCGGCAGGCGCCCACCGGATCGAGCAGCGGGTGGTCGCAGAACCGGGGTATCTGGATGCCGAGCAGCTCCGCGGCGCGGATCACCAGCGTTCCCTTGGGCACCGTGATCTCGAAGCCGTCGATGGTGACGGCAATGCCGTCGGCGGGCCTGGCCAGCGCCCCGGGCGTGTTCCCGTTCGCCTGGATGGTCATGCCAGCTCCCTGGCGAAAAGGCTGGACGCCGACGGGTCGAACGGGCAGCCGCCGTGCTTGGAGTGCTCGATGTACTCATCCCGAAACAGCTTGATCGACGAGATGACCGGCATGCCGGCGGCGTCGCCCAGGGCGCAGAACGACCGGCCGACGATGTTGTCGCAGATATCGAGCAGCTTCTCCAGGTCTGCCTCGCTGCCCTCGCCGCGCTCCAGCTGCTCCAGCACCTGCACCATCCAGTAGGTGCCCTCACGGCACGGCGTGCACTTGCCGCACGACTCGTGCCGGTAGAACTCGGTCCAGCGCAGCACGACGCGGATCACGCAGGTGGTCTCGTCGAAGATCTGCAGCGATCGCGTGCCGAGCATGGAACCGGCGGCGGCCACCGACTCGTAGTCCAGCGGCACGTCGAGGTGCTGGTCGGTGAACAGCGGTGTGGATGACCCGCCGGGGGTCCAGAACTTCAGGGTGTGCCCGGCCCGGATGCCGCCCGCCAGGCCGAGCAGCTCGCGCAGGGTAGTGCCGAGCGGCGCCTCGTACTGGCCAGGAGTGGTCACATGACCGGACAGCGAGAAGATCCCGAAGCCCTTGGACTTCTCGGTCCCGAACGCCGCGAAGTCGGCGGCGCCGTTGTTGATGATGTACGGGATGCTGGCGATCGACTCGACGTTGTTGACCACGGTCGGACAGGCGTACAGGCCGGCGATCGCGGGGAACGGCGGCTTCAGCCTCGGCTGGCCGCGGAGCCCCTCCAGCGAGTCAAGCAGCGCGGTCTCCTCGCCGCAGATGTACGCGCCGGCGCCGGCGTGCACCACGACGTTGAGATCAAAGCCCGAGCCCAGGATGTTGCGGCCGAGGAATCCCGCGGCGTACGCCTCGGCGACCGCGTGATGCAGCCGCCTGATCACGTGCAGCACCTCGCCGCGCACGTAGATGAACGCCTTGTCGGCCCTGATCGCGTAGCAGGCGATGACGATCCCCTCGATCAGCGCCTGCGGGTTGGCCAGCATGGTCGGAATGTCCTTGCAGGCACCTGGCTCCGACTCGTCGGCGTTGACCACCAGGTAGTGCGGCTTGCCGTCGCCCTGCGGGATGAAACCCCATTTCATGCCGGTGGGAAAGCCCGCACCGCCGCGGCCGCGCAGCCCGGAGTCCTTCGTCATCTGGACCAGGTCGTCTGGCTGCATCCGCAGCGCCTTGGGCAGCGCCTGGTAACCGCCAGCGCGCCGGTAGGCGGCCAGGGTGAAGGAGTCCGGCTCGTCCCAGCGGGCGGTCAGCTCGGGCGTGAGCAACGAGGTCACTGCTGGCCTCCCGCCGCGGTGCCGGGCTGGCGAGCGGCTGACCGCGAGGAACCGGACGGCTGCGGCTCCCAGCCGTGCTCCCTGGCGATCCGCAGGCCCGCCAGGGTGGCATGCCCGGCGGTATGGCCGGCTGTCGCCTGATCGTCGGGGTACCCGGCGAGAATCCGGGACGCCTCCCGCCAGCTGCACAGCCGCGGCGCCCCGCGGGTCGGCGAGATGTCGGCGCCCGCCCGCAGGCCATCCACCAGCGCACGCGCCGACTGCGGGGTCATGTCGTCGAAGAACTCCCAGTTCACCATCATCACCGGCGCGTAGTCGCAGGCCGCGTTGCACTCCAGGTGCTCCAGGGTGATCTTGCCGTCGGGGGTCGTCTCGTCGTTGCCGACGCCGAGATGCTGCTGCAGGTCGGCGAAGATGGCGTCGCCGCCCATCACCGCGCACAGCGCGTTGGTGCAGACGCCGACGTGGTAGTCGCCCACCGGCCGGCGCTTGTACATGGTGTAGAAGCTCACGACTGCGGTGACCTCGGCCTCGGTCAGGCCGAGCTGGCCGGCGCAGAACGCCAGGCCGTCGGCGGAGACATAGCCCTCCTCGGCCTGCACCAGATGCAGCAGCGGCAGCAGCGCCGAGCGGGATCGCGGGTAGCGGCCGATGATCTCGGCGGCATCCGCTGCCAGCCTGGCGCGCTGTTCGTCGCTGAGCGCCATTACCTGTCCACCCCTCCCATCACGGGATCGGTGCTGGCCACCGCGGCGATGACGTCGGCGATCATGCCGCCCTCGCACATCGCGGGCAGAGCCTGCAGATTGGCGAACGACGGGTCGCGGAAATGGACGCGGTACGGCCGCGTGCCGCCGTCGCTGACCGCGTGGCAGCCCAGCTCGCCGCGAGGCGACTCGATCGCCGCGTAAATCTGGCCGGCCGGCACCCGGAAGCCCTCGGTGACCAGCTTGAAATGATGGATCAGCGCCTCCATGGACTGGCCCATGATGTGCTTGATGTGGTCGGGCGAGTTGCCGAGCCCGTCCGGGCCGAGGGCCAGCTGCGCGGGCCAGCCGATCTTAGCGTCGGCAATCATGACCCGGTCATCGGCTTGCCTGTGCCCGGCCAGGCGGTCCGTGCACTGCTCGATGATCCGCAGCGACTGCTCCATCTCGTCCATCCGGACGAGGTACCGCCCGTAGGCGTCGCAGGTGTCCTGCACCGGCACGTCGAACTCGTAGGTCTCGTATCCGCAGTAGGGCTGAGACTTCCGCAGGTCCCAGGGCAGGCCGGTGGAGCGGAGCACCGGCCCGGTAACGCCGAGCGTCATGCAGCCGGCCAGGTCGAGGAAGGCGATGTTCCTCGTCCTGGCCAGGTAGACCGGATTGGCATCGAGCAGCTTGCGCAGGTCGCCGAGGAGCCCGGGCATCACGCCGACGAACTCCCTGATCTTCTCGATCGCGCCCGATGGCAGGTCCTGGGAAACGCCGCCCGGCCTGATGTAGGCGTGGTTCATCCGCAGGCCGGTGATCAGCTCGAAGAGGTCGAGCACCTTCTCCCGCTCGCGGAGCCCGTTCAGCAGGACAGTGGTGGCGCCGAGCTCCAGCCCGAACGTCGCGATCGCCATCAGGTGCGAGGAGATGCGGTTGAGCTCCATCATCAGCACGCGGATGACCGACGCGCGCTCCGGGATCGCGGCCTCTATTCCGAGCAGCCGCTCGGTCGCCAGGCAGAAGGCGGCCTCGTTGAACAGCGGCGAGAGGTAGTCCATCCGGGTGCAGAACGTGACGCCCTGCATCCAGGTGCGGAACTCCATGTTCTTCTCGATGCCGGTGTGCAGGTAGCCGATGACCGGGCGGAGCTCCGTCACCGTCTCGCCGTCCAGCGTCAGGATTAGCCTGAGCACCCCGTGCGTGGACGGGTGCTGCGGGCCCATGTTGACGACCAGGCGCTCCTCGCCCGGCCGGTCCCCGGCCTGATCGGCCGCGGCGACGACATCGTCCCAGTCCTGGCCGCCGACGTTGTAGACGCGGCCCTCCGCCTCGGTATCGGTGCGCGAGGTCATTCGTACGCCCTCCGCTCGTCCGGCGGCGGCATCGTGGCGCCGCGGAACTCGACCGGGATGCCGCCCAGCGGGTAGTCCTTCCGCTGCGGGTGGCCCTTCCAGTCGTCGGGCATCTCGATCCTGGTCAGCGCCGGGTGCCCGTCGAAGACGATACCGAAGAAGTCCCAGGTCTCCCGCTCATGCCAGTCGCAGGTGGGGTAGACGCGCACCATCGTCGGGAGGTGCGGGTCGCTGTCGGGCACGGATACCTCAAGGCGCAGCCGGCGGTTGTGGGTGAGCGACACCAGGTGGTAGACCGCATGCAGCTCACGGCCGGAGTCGGCCGGGTAGTGCACGCCGGACACTCCGGTGCACAGCTCGAAGGCGAGGGCAGGGTCATCCCGCAGCCGGGCGGCCACCGTTGTCAGGTGCTCCCGGCTGACGTGCAGGGTGAGCTCGCCGCGGTCGGCCACCACCCGTTCGACCGCGTCGCCGAACGGCAGGCCGGCCTGCTCGAGACTGCTGCTGAGGTCGTCGGCGAGGTCGTCGAAGTACGAGCCATAGGGCCGCGGGCTGGACAACGCCAGCGGCCGCCGGATGATCAGCCCGCCGTAGCCCGAGGTGTCCCCCGTGGTCTCGGTGCCGAACATGCCGGTCCGCGCCACCTGCCCGGATAGCCGGCCGCGGCCTGCCAGCGCCGCCTTTTCCTCGGCGCTGGCCTGCTGGTCCCCGGCTTTCTCCCCGGTCACCTGGCCACCCCGGGCGCCGCGCTGCCCGCGGCGTCGCCGAGTCCGGCCGCCAGCGGCAGCCGGCGCAGCCTGGCCCGCTCCAGGTCCTCGACCTCGTTCTCGCGGTTCACGCCGAGCTTCATGTTCTGGATCTTGTCGTGCAGCTTCAGTATCGCGTCGAGCAGCATCTCCGGGCGTGGCGGGCAGCCCGGCAGGTAGATGTCCACCGGCACGACGTGGTCGACGCCCTGGACGATCGCGTAGTTATTGAACATGCCGCCGCTGGACGCGCAGACGCCCATCGAGATCACCCACTTGGGCTCCGCCATCTGGTCATAGATCTGGCGGAGCACCGGTGCCATCTTCTGGCTCACCCGGCCAGCCACGATCATCAGGTCGGCCTGCCTGGGCGTGTTGGATGCCCGCTCCATGCCGAACCTGGCCAGGTCATGCCGCGGGCCACCGGTCGATATCAGCTCCATCGCGCAGCAGGCAAGCCCGAAGGTGGCTGGCCAGACCGAGCTCTTGCGCGCGTACCCGGCCACCTTCTCGACCGTGGTGAGCAGTATCCCGCTCGGCAGCTTCTCTTCCAGGCCCATCGCTAGTCCCACTCCAGACCGCCGCGCCGCCAGACGTAGGCGTACGCGACCAGAACCGTGCCGATGAAGGTCACCATCTCGACCAGCCCGAATACGCCAAGCCGGTCGAAGGCGACCGCCCACGGGTACAGGAAGATGATCTCGATGTCGAAAACGATGAAGAGCATCGCCGTCAGGTAGTACTTGACCGGGAATCTGATGCTGCTGGGCTGCCGGGTCGGCTCGATGCCGCACTCGTACGCCTCCAGCTTCGCCCGGTTCCACCTCTTCGGGCCGGCCAGTGAGCCCAGCACCAGCGAGAAGACGGCGAAGACGGCGGCCAGCGCCGCGAGCACCAGGATCGGCACGTACAAGCTCATCGCTCTCATCACCTCCGCTTGCTCCCGGGCCATCGCCGGAGGCAGCACCATCTCCGCGCGGCTAGGCCGCCGGCGTCATCTTAGACACTGCGTTGATCAGGCGGTCGACCGCGTCGCCGCCACGGGTTTCGGTCAGGTTCCCGAGCAGTTTCATGGTGAGCCGCATCACGGCCGGGCGCTTCACGCCATGCCTGGTCGCGAACTTCATGAAGCCGGGATGGCCGATCATCTGCACGAACGTGCGGGCAAGCGTGAAGTACCCGCCATAGGCGTCTTTCAGCGCCGCCGGGTAGCCGCGCAGCACCGCCTCCGCGCCCGCCATGGTTGGCCGGGCCAGCGCCTGGACGATAACCCGGGCAGCGATCTCGCCGGACTCCAGCGCATAGCCGATGCCCTCGCCGTTGAACGGGTTGATCATCCCGCCGGCATCTCCCGCGAGCAGCAGGCCCCTGGTGTAGTGCGGGGTCCGGTTGAACCCCATCGGCAGCGCGGAGCCGCGGACCGGCTGCGTCCTGTTCTCCTCGCGCAGGCCCCACTCGGCCGGCATCGCGGCCAGCCAGCGGCGCAGCAGCGCGCGGTAGTCGATGTGCTGGAAGGCGGCACTGGTGTTCAGCAGGCCGAGGCCGACATTGCTGGTGCCGTCGCCCATGCCGAAGATCCAGCCGTAGCCGGGCAGCAGCGCGTTTCCGTCCCAGAGGTCCAGCCACGCCTCCAGGTAGTCATCATCATGCCGGGGGCTGGTGTAGTAGGTGCGCACCGCGACGCCGATCGGCCGGTCGTCCCGCCGTTGCAACCCCATGGAAACGGACAGCCGCGAGGAGTTGCCGTCGGCAGCCACGACGAGCCTGCCGCGGAATATCCGTTCACCGGGGTCTTCGCTCACCGCCGCGCGCGCGGTGCCTTCCCGCGCGGCGGGTGACGGCCGCGCCGTGACGCCGGTGATACGGCCGGTGCGGTCATCGAGCAGCGGACCGGTGACGGTGACGCCCTCCAGCAGCCGGGCGCCGGCCTTCTCCGCGTGCCGCGCCAGGATCTCGTCTAAGTCGAGCCTGGTCCGCACCAGCCCGAAGCCGGGATAGCTGGACAGGTCCGGCCAGGGTACCTCGATCCGGCCGCCGCCGCCGATGATCCGCAGGCCCTTGTTCCGCAGCCAGCCGTCC
>DATGVY010000032.1:0-3562 GCA_035299845.1 Streptosporangiaceae bacterium | reverse complement strand
GCCAGGTAGCGCAGCCGGTCAGGGGTTCGCGCCTGCCGACGTGATGACCATCCGGCGGCTGCTCGAACCGCAGGCGATGCCGCTGGTCGTAGCCTGGGCGACGGCAGCTGACTTCGAGGAGATGGAGCGCTGCCTGGCGGGCGGCGCCCGGGCCGCCAGCTACGAGGAATTCGAGACCTGGGACCTGGCCCTGCACCGCTGCATCGTGGCAGCAACCCACAGCCAGCTGCTCGGCACGCTGTATGCCGCGATCGAGGCCGCGCGCCACGGCCAGGTCTGGGGGGACCTCAAGCGCCGCAGCGCGTCACGCGAGCGCCGGCTGGAGTATCAGGAAGATCACCGTGCGCTGGTCGCCGCGCTTCGCGCACGTAACGCGGCAGACGCTATCGAGGCCATGCGCGCCCACCTGGCGCGGGTCGCCGATCACCTGCTCGGCAAGGGCCAGTGGAACGGCCCGGGAGACTGACGCCCTGGTTACTGCCTGCGGACGCGCACGTGGCGGGTTTCCCGGGCGTCATTACCCGGGAACCCCGCCCCGTGGGAACTTGGCTAACAGCCAGGACCAGGCTTAGTAGCCGTAGCCGCCAGAGGAGCTGCTCGACGAGCTCGGGGCGGGCGCTGCCCCGAGCTTCGCCCCGGACGGGGTCATTGCCCACCACAACCCGCCGGACAGGTTCTTGCCGTTGCCGCTGTCCTGGCCAGGCGCGGTGTCCCCCTTGAAGGTGTACAGCGGGTGGCCGTCATAGGTCAGCTGCTTCGAGCCGTCGGCGCGCTTGATCGAGCCGAACTTGCCGGGCAGCGAGGACATGTTGGTCAGCTGCGCTGACCCGGGCACCGGCGGCCAGAACGACACGCACGCGCCGTTGCAGTTGGACTTCTTCGGCGTGTCTATGGCGAACCAGTAGACGGTGAACCCGGCCGAGTTCGTGACCACCTTGCTGTTGCTGGTGGTCGTGGCCCCGCCGCCGGAGCTGGATGATGCCGTGGACCCGCCGCCAGACGTGCCGCCACTGTTGCTTGCCGTGCTGCTCCCGCACGCGGCGAGCACGACCACAGCGGCGGCGATGCTGGGGCCTACCCACCATCGCTTGCGCATTTGATTTCTCCGATCAGAGCGGCTGCTTTGCGTGTACGGCCGGAACATCCGTACATCCTGGATACGTATCGCGGATCAATATCGTTCACCGGAGAAGCCGCCGTTACGCGGCCAGCCTCCGCCGTTACGCGGCCAGCCTCCGCCGTTACGCGGCAGGCCGCCGCGGCTACAGCCGGCGTCATGCTCGCTAAGGGGTGATGCGCTGGCAGAGCCAGGCCAGCGAGAGCGGATACCGGTAGTCGATCCCGCTGTGGGTGGCGTCGAACAGCTCGAACCTGACCACGTCGTCGGCCACGCCGGCCTCGCGCAGCGCCATCCGGAACGCCTCGGCGCCAAGATCGAGGAAGTAGTCGTCCCTGGTGCCGGCGTCGATCCATACCGCCCGCAGCGACCGGAGCGCATGGGCGTACCTGGGCGCCATCCGCACCGGGTCCCAGTCCAGCCACCGCTGCCATACGTCCGGCCGCAGCATCCCGGTGCGCGGATCGAACGGCAGCTCGACCGTGCCGTCCTCCCTGGCGGAAAAGCAGGCCGACACCCCGAGCAGCGTGAGCAGGTGCTGATCGGCTTCCTTGGTGAACGAGACCCTGGACCGGAAATCGTCCCACCACTGCCAGATGTCGCCGTCGTACTCCCGGAGCTGCCGCACCGCGGTGCCGAACTCCGGGATATAGCAGTTCTCGTACAGCGCGTCCCCCGCGTGCGTCGCGAGCGCGCCGAACAGGTCGGGCCGGAGCATCGGGGTGATCATCGCGCCGAACCCGCCGCTGGACTTGCCCATGATCGCCCGGCAGGCGCTGCTGGCCGCGGTCCGGTAGTGCTGGTCCACCCAGGGCACGACCTCATCGCACAGGTAGGAGTGATAGCGCCCGGTGCCGTGGGAGTCGACGAACTGGCTGCCGCCGTAGGCGGTCCACGCGTCCACGTAGACGACGACAGCCGGCGGCGCCTGGCCGGAGGCGAACACCGCGTCGGCCGTCTCGGGGAACGGCTGCCGGTAGGCGCTGCGGTTGCGCCACATGGCGAGATGGCCGGTGTAGCCCTGGATCACGTAGACGGCCGGATAGCGGCGGTCACGCTCGTCGTCGTAGCCTGGCGGCAGGTAGACCCACAGCGGGCGGTCGGCCGGGTCGCCCAGCGGGTTGTCCCGCAGCAGCTCGCTGGTGATGATGTGCTCGTCAATGCGTCCGGCCAGTTCGGCCGACCAGGGCAGCATGGGAACCTCCCGGGCAAAATGGTAGACGGCTCACCAGTGTGTCACCGACCGGCCCCATGATCACGGAGGATAGAGAGTGCTGGAGTCCGGCATACCTGCCGTGATCACGGAAATGTTGCCCTGATGAATTTCGTGGCGCCTGATCAGGTCGAGACGCACTTCTGCGCGGCCGTCAGCGGACTGCTCCCCGGCGGCCCCCGGCGGCGATCCGGCATGATCAGGGAGAGTTCCTCGCTGACCGCATCCCGCTGCATCAGGGAGAGTTCCTCGCTGACCGCATCCCGCTGCCTGGAGCTCTTCGACGCCCAGCTGGCCAGCCGCCACATCGACCTCGCCGCCCGCTGGCTGCAGGCCAAGGGGGCTGGCTTCTACACCATCGGGTCATCAGGTCACGAGGGCAACGCCGGCCTGGCCGCGGCGCTGCGGCTCACTGATCCCGCCATGCTGCACTACCGGTCGGGCGCGTTCTACCTGGCACGGGCCGGCCAGGCGAGCCCGCCGCGGGACGGGGTCAGCGACGTGCTGCTCGGCCTCGTCGCCGCCGCGGCTGAGCCGATGGCCGGCGGCCGACACAAGGTCTTCGGTCATCGCCAGCTGAACGTGATCCCGCAGACCTCCACCATTGCCTCGCACCTGCCGCGCGCCGTCGGCCTGGCCTTCACGCTGCCGAGGGCGGCCAAGCTCGGGCTCGCCACGGCGTGGCCGGAAGACGCGATCGTGGTGTGCAGCTTCGGTGATGCCTCGGCCAATCACTCCACCGCCGCCGGCGCGATCAACACGGCCGCCTACTGCAGCTACCAGGGCCTGCCGCTGCCGCTGCTGCTGGTCTGCGAGGACAACGGCCTGGGCATCAGCGTCCGGACGCCGCCGGGCTGGATCGGGGCAGCGCAGTCCGGCCGGCCTGCGGTCCGCTACTTCCGCGCGGATGGCAGCGACCTGGCCTCGGTCTACGACACCGCGGTGACTGCGGTGGCCTGGGCACGAGAGCGCAGGGAGCCCGCGTTCCTGCACATCTCGATGGTGCGCTTCGGCGGGCACGCGGGCTCGGACGTCGAATCCGGCTACCGCGCGGCCGCGGAGATAGCCGCGGACCTGCGCCGCGACCCACTGCTCGGAACGGCCCGGCTGCTGGTCGATGGCGGCGTGCTGACCCCGGGCGAGGTGCTGGCGAGATACCACGCCTCGCGGGAGCGCGTGCTCGCCATGGCGGCCGAGGTGGCCGGGGCGCCGCGGCTCTCCTCGGCTGCTCA
>DATGVY010000031.1:0-10887 GCA_035299845.1 Streptosporangiaceae bacterium | reverse complement strand
ACCAGCTCGGCCCCGGCCGCGGCGGGGACGCCCAAGAAGGGCGGCACGCTGCGCGCTGGCCTGACTGGCGGGACCGGGTCCGACACCGTCGACGCGCACCGGGGCGTCGACAACGTGGACTTCGCCCGGATCATCGCCCTGTACGACCCGCTGATCGGCTACGACCTCAAAGCGCAGAACAAGCTGGCGCTGGCCGAGTCGATCACGCCAAACGCGAACGCGACAGTCTGGACGGTGCGGCTCCGCCCGGGGGTGACGTTCCACAACGGCAAGCCGCTCACCGCCGAGGACGTCATCTACTCCCTCACCCGGATCGTCACGAACAACTACGCCGCCACCTCGTCACTCGCGTTGGTCGATGTGAAAAACCTCAAGGCGCTCGACTCGCGCACGGTCCGGATCCCGTGTCACAGCCCGTACGCGACCCTGCCCGACGCCATGACCGGTTACTACTACTACATGGGTATCCTCCCCGTCGGGTACGACCCCAAGCACCCGGTGGGCACCGGCCCGTTCAAGTTCCAGTCGTTCACACCCGGCCAGCAGAGCACCTTCGTCCGCAACGACCACTACTGGGACTCGAGCGACGGGCCGTACGTCGACACGTTGGTGATCACCGATTATCCGGACGAGACCAGCCAGGTCAACGCGTTCGTCAGCGGTCAGGCGGACCTGGTCAATCTGCTCTCGGCCACCAGCATCCCGCAGGTGCAGGCGGCCGGGAACATCCTGACCGCCAACGGCGGCGGCATGACGCCCTTCACGATGCGGGTCGACCGGCCTCCGTTCACCGATCCCCGCGTGCGCCAGGCGTTCCGGCTCATCTGCAACCGGCCGCAGATGCTCGACCTCGTTTTCGGTGGCCGTGGCACAATCGGCAACGACCTGTTCTCTCCGTTCGACCCCGAGATCGACCACTCGATCCCGCAGCGCACACAGGACATCGCCCAGGCGAAGTCACTCCTCAAGGCCGCCGGCCAGGAAGGCCTGACCGTTCAGCTCGTCACCGCCGACATCGCGCAGGGCACGATCAGGGTCGCCCAGGTGTTCGCGCAGCAGGCGGCCGCGGCGGGCGTGACGGTCAACCTGCGCCAGGTCACGAGCACCGAGTTCTACGGGAACAACTACCTCAAGTGGGCCTTCGCGCAGGACTACTGGTACTACAGCAAGTACCTGCCACAGGTCGCCCAGGCGACCCTGCCGACGTCCCCGTTCAACGAGACGCACTGGGACGACCCGGCCTACAACAAGCTCTACAACCAGGCGATCGCCACAGTTGATCCAGTGGCCAGGACGGCCATCGCGCACGAGATGCAGGCGATCGATCATTCGATCGGCGGCTACATCATCCCCTACTTCCCGCCGACGATCGACGGCTATGCGAAGAGCGTGCACGGCGTGGCGCCGACCAAAGTCGGGCTCTCGCTGGGCGCCTACAACTTCAAGGCCATGTGGCTGGCGTGACCGTTGACGCGACGCCGGCTCCGCGGGCGCCCGCCGACACGGGCGCCAAGGGCCGGCCGCATCCGATCGCCCGGCTGATCTGGACACGCACGGCCCTCGGCCTCGTCACGCTGCTCGTAGTGTCGATCCTGATCTTCGCAGCAACCCAGGTACTGCCCGGCAACGCGGCCACGGCGGTGCTCGGTCACAACGCCTCAGCGAGCGCGGTCCGTACCATGGAGCTTCGCCTTGGGCTGAACAAACCCGCGGTGACCCAGTACTGGGACTGGTTCTCCGGGGTGCTGCGCGGGCGGCTCGGCACGAGCCTGGCGAACGGCCAGCCCGTCTGGGGCCTCGTCGGTCCTCGCTTGCTCAACTCGCTCGTGCTCGTCATCCTCGCCGGCCTCATCGGCGCACTGCTCGGCGCCGGGCTCGGGATGTTCGCCGCGATCCGGCGAGACAAGCCCGCGGACCACGTCCTGTCGGTGGGCACGCTGGCGGTCACGTCGCTGCCCGAGTTCGTGGTCGCTATCTTCCTGGTCATCATCTTCTCGACCGTGCTCCTGCACATCCTCCCTGGGGTCTCTCCGCTCGAAAGCACGTCGGGAGCTGTCAAGCCTTGGCAGGACCCGAAGGAACTCGTGCTGCCGGTAGCGGCTCTTGTGGTCGTGATCGTCCCGTACATCTTCCGGATGATGCGCGCCGCGACCATCGAGGCACTGGAGAGCGACTACGTCGAGATGGCGCGGCTCAACGGCCTTTCCCCGGTCCGCGTCCTGCTGCGCCACGCCTTGCCCAATGCCGTCGCGCCCACTGTCCAGGTCATCGGGCTGAACCTGCTCTACCTCGCGGGCGGGATCGTGCTGGTCGAGTTCGTCTTCGACTACCCGGGCGTCGGGCAGGGGCTGGTCAGCGCGGTGGCCGACCGTGACATCCCGCAGATCCAGTTCATCGTGCTCGTGCTCGCCACCTTCTACATCGCCATGAACATCGTCACCGACGTGGCCGCGCTCATGGCCACGCCGCGCCGGCGGGTGGCCAGGTGACCGCGCCCGCGCCCGCGCCGCCCCCTGAAGCCACGACCGCGCCCCGGGTGCGGCGGCGCGAGTGGCTGCACATCCTCACCGGCGCGGCACGCACGCCGCGCGGCATGGCGGGCTCGGGACTCGTCCTTCTCGTGGTGCTGCTCGCAGTGACCGGGCCGTTCTTCGCTGCCTATCCGCCGCTCCAGTTCGTCACGACGCCCGGAGCCCCGCCCAGCTCCAAGTTCCCGCTCGGCAGCGACATCCTCGGCCGGGACGTGCTCTCGCGCGTGCTCGACGGCGGCTGGCAGCTGTTGCTGATGGCAACGGCGGCGATGCTCATCGGTATCGTGCTCGGCACCGCCGCCGGCATCGCTGCAGCGCAGCTGCGGGGCTGGCGCGACGGGGTCATTATGCGGACGGTCGACGTGATCCTCGCGTTCCCGCAGCTGGTCTTCGCGCTGCTGCTGGTGTCGATCCTCGGCCCAACGCGGTGGCTACTGGTGGTCGCGGTCGGGTTGTCGCACGCGCCGCAGGTTGCCCGCGTGATCCGGGCGGCAGCGCTCGACGTCTCCGAGCGCGACTTCGTCAAGGCGGTCGAGATCACGGGGGTCCGGCAGTCCAGGGTGATGTCCGGCGAGATCCTGCCGAACCTGCTCACGCCGCTGATGGTCGAGGCGGGTCTGCGGCTGACCTACTCGATCGTCATCATGACCGGATTGTCGTTCATCGGGTTCGGGCTGCAACCGCCGGCGCCCAACTGGGGCTATATGATCAACGAGAACCGGATCATCCTGACGACGAATCCCTGGGCGGTGGTCGCGCCCGCCATCCTGATCGCGGTTCTCACCGTCGGGCTCAACACGTTCACCGACGCGATCGCCCGCGTGGCGCTCGGCATCGAGCGTGCCGAGAAGCTGATTGCCGAGGCGTCAGGGACCGGGTCCGTGGCGGAGATTCCGGCATGACCGTAACCACGGCCCCTGCGCGCCTCGTCGTCGAGGGCCTGACCGTCGCGGCGGTCGGGTCGGGAGCAACCATCATCGAGGACGTTTCGGTCCGGGTTGCCGCCGGCGAAGTGCTCGGCGTGGTCGGCGAGTCCGGCTCGGGCAAAACCACCCTGGGCCTGGCCATGGTCGGCCATGCACGCCGTGGGCTGGAGATCGCCGCCGGATCGGTATGCCTCGACGGCGCCGACCTGTTCTCGTTGTCGCCCGCCGAGCTACGCAAGTTGCGGGGGGCGGCGATGGCGTACGTCCCGCAAGACCCGTCCTCGGCAATCAACCCGTCGTTGCGCGTTGGTGGCCAGCTCAAGGAGATCCTCACCACCCACGGTCGGCAGGGCGCGGAGGCGGATGCACGTCTGCAGGAGGTGCTCGCCGAGGTCGGCCTCGACTCCCGGCACGGAATTCTCTCCGTCTACCCGCATCAGCTCTCGGGCGGCCAGCAGCAGCGAGTTGCGATCGCGATGGCGTTCGCCTGCCGGCCGGGCCTCATCGTGCTCGACGAGCCGACCACGGGGCTCGACGTCACGACGCAACGCACGGTGCTTGAGACGGTGGCCCGCATGTGTGCCTCGTACGGGGTTGCCGCCGTCTACGTCAGCCACGACGTCGTCGTGGTCGGTGAGCTCTCCAACCGGGTCGCAGTCGTTTATTCGGGCCGGGTCGTCGAGACAGGAGCAACCGCGGACGTGTTCGGTGCACCGGCGCACCCATACACTCAGGGGCTGCTGCGCGCGGTTCCGTCGCCTGAGCGTTCCGGGCGCCTGGTCGGCATGGAGGGAGTCCCGCCGCGCCCTGGGCAGCGCCCACCGGGCTGCGGTTTCGCGCCCCGGTGCCCGCTCGTCATCGAACGGTGCACCGTGGCGATGCCAGAGCTGGTCCCAACCGATCGGACTGGGCAGCTGGCCCGCTGCGTGCTGGTGGAAACTGGTCAGGCACACACCGAGGGGGCGCTTGCGTCCGCGTCGGGGCAGGATCTTGCCGAACCCGCGGAGTCCGGGGCCGCCCCCGTGCTGCAGGTGACCGGGCTCGACGCGTTCTACGGCCAACGCCAGGTCCTGTTCGGAATCCATCTCGCCGTGCCGCAGGAAACCTGCGTCGCTATCGTGGGCGAGTCCGGCTCCGGCAAGACCACGCTCGCGCGCTGCATTGCGGGTCTGCACACGAGCTGGACTGGGGAGGTGCGCTACGGCGGGCGGCCGCTAACGCCCGGGATCCGCCGCCGCCCGAAGGACGTGCTGCGCGGCATCCAGTACGTGTTCCAGAACCCGTACGCCTCGCTCAACCCGCGCCGCACAGTGGGCGGCCTGGTCGCGCAGCCGGTCGAGAACCTCGCCGGGCGACGGCGCGGGCGCCACAACGACGAGAAGATTCTGGACGCGCTGCGCTCGGCCGCGCTGTCGGTCGAGGTGGTCAACCGCTACCCCGACCAGCTATCCGGTGGGGAGCGTCAGCGGGTGGCGATAGCCCGGACGCTCGCGGTCTCGCCCACGTTGCTGGTCTGCGACGAGGTCACGTCCTCGCTCGACGTGTCGGTCCAGGCGGCCGTCGTCGAACTGCTGCGCCGGCTTCAGCGGCAGCACGGACTTGCGATGGTCTTCATCACCCACAACATTGCGCTCATCCGCAGCATCGCCCAGCAGGTCGTCGTCATGCACGACGGGCAGATCGTCGAGAGCGGGACCGTCGCGGACGTGCTCGACCACCCACGCGCGGACTACACCCGCCAGCTCCTCGACGACGTGCCGAAGTTCAGCGCCGCCATAACCGGCGCGAGCGACGCGTAGGGGGCCGAACGCCTACCGGCCGTCCTTCTCCACCGCCGTCTGTCAAAGGCGGCGGCCACTTCGCAGGCACCCAGAGCGCCTGGCAACTGCACGCCAGAACCGCCGGGATTCGCGCATTGAGCAGAAAGCAAGGAGCGCGTGGGCCACCTAAGCAGCCCGAATGGCTGATCTGGACGGCACCATTGGCCCAGAACCAAGCAACCTGGGTTCAGGCGAATAGCGAGCGTGCTGTGGATGCCTAACTGGCGCAGCATCCGGTCCAGGCAGAAGTGGGTGTCAGCTACCAGGCAGCAGACCCGCGCCGACCCGCCGTATTGCCACACGGCGCCGTGTCAGGGTGGCACTCTTGATCGGCCTGGTCTGGGCTTATGCTCGTGCCGCGGCGGCGTGTCCGGCTGGGCGGGACGCTGCGAGAACCCCGACCGAGCAGAACGAGTGTCGCATGACTATGCCGGGCACCGCAGCCATCCCTGACCGCGCCCGTGTCGTTGTCATCGGCGGCGGCATTATCGGGACTTCGGTCGCCTATCACCTTGCGCACCTCGGCGTCCCCGATGTGATCCTGCTGGAGCGCGACCGGCTGACCTCGGGCACCACCTGGCATGCGGCCGGGCTCATGGCCACCTTCGGCTCAACCTCGCAGACCTCGACCGAGCTACGGATGTATACCCGGGACTTGTACTCCCGGCTGGAGGCAGAGACAGGGCTCGCGACCGGCCTGAAGCAGGTCGGGCTGATCGAGCTTGCCATTGAGCCGGGGCGGCTAGAGGAATACCGGCGGGTCGCGGCGTTCAACCGGTTGTGCGGTGTGGAGGTGCACGAGATCTCAGCGCGCGAGGTCGCCGGCTTGTTTCCGCTGGCGCGGGTCGATGATGTGCTGGCCGGCTTCTACATCCCGGCCGACGGCCGGGTGAACCCGGTCGATGTGACGATGTCGCTGGCCAGGGGCGCCCGAATGCGGGGAGTGCAGATCATCGAAGGCGTGCCGGTGACCGGCTTTCTGACCCGCCGCGGCGTGGTGACCGGCGTGCGCACGCCGCGGGGTGACGTCGAGGCCGAGTACGTGGTCAATTGCGCCGGGATGTGGGCCCGGCAGCTTGGCGAGCTTGCCGGGGTGAACATCCCGCTGCAAGCCGCCGAGCATTACTACCTGCTGACCGAGCCGATCGTGGGGGTGGACGCCGGCTGGCCGGTGCTGGAGGACCCCGCAAGCTACGGCTATTACCGGGAGGAGGGGGGCGGGCTGATGCTCGGCCTGTTCGAGCCGGTCTGCGCGCCGTGGAAGGTCAAGGGCGTCCCTGCGGACTTCTCCTTCGGCGAGCTGCCCCCGGACTGGGACCGGATGGCGCCCTACCTGGAGCGCACTATGTCCCGGGTCCCGGTGTCGGCGCAGGCCGGCATCAAGAAGTTCTTCTGCGGCCCGGAAAGCTTCACGCCGGACCTGCAGCCGATTGTCGGCGAGGCACCGGAGCTGCAGAACTACTTCGTGGCCGCCGGGCTGAACTCGATCGGGATCTTGACCGGCGGGGGAATCGGCCGGGTGATCGCGCACTGGATCGCCGACGGCCGGCCGGACATCGACGTGACGGCCATGAACATCGACCGGCTGCACCGCTACCAGGCCAATCCCGAGTACCGGGCGACTCGCACGGTGGAGTCGCTGGGCCTGGTGTACGAGACCCACTACCCGGGCCGGTCAATGCGGACCGCGCGCGGCGCGAAGGTGTCGCCGATCCACCACCGGCTGGAGGAACAGCGGGCGTACTTCAAGGACGTCAGCGGCTGGGAGGGCGCCGACTGGTACGCCCCCGAGGGCGCCGAGCCGAAGGCCGGCCAGCTGTCCTGGGGGCGGCAGGACTGGTTCGGCTACTGGGAAGCCGAGCATCACGCCGCGCGCAACGGCGTGATCTTGATGGACATGGCCTTCATGGCCAAGTTCGACGTGCAGGGCCGCGACGCCGGGCGCGTGCTGGAGCGGATTTCCGCCAACCATGTCGACGGCGAGCCCGGCCGGATCACCTATACCCAGTGGCTCAACCCGGGCGGCACGCTGGAAGCCGACCTAACGGTGACCAAGCTCAGCGACGACCGGTTCTGGGTGGTCGCCTCCGACACCGCACACCGTCACGTGGAAACCTGGATGTGTCGCCATCTCGGCGATGCGCACGCCTTCGTCACGGACGTGACGTCGGGCTACGCGCAGATCAACATCCAGGGCCCGCGATCGCGGGAACCGCTGGCATCGGTCACCGCTGCGGATGTGTCCGACGAGGCATTCCCGTACCGCGCGGCCGCCGAGATCGACATCGGATTCGCGCGGGTGCTGTGCATCCGGATGACCTACCTGGGCGAGCTCGGCTACGAGCTGTACATTCCGGCCGGGCAAGCCGTGCACGTCTACGACCGGCTGGTCGAGGCCGGCCGCGCGGTGGAGCTGCGGCACGCCGGGCTCAAGGCACTGGGCAGCCTGCGCATGGAGAAGGGCTACCGCGACTACGGCCACGACATCGACAACACCGATACAGTGCTGGAGGCCGGACTCGGCTTCGCGGTCGCGCTGGACAAGCCGGGCGGCTTCATCGGCCGCGAGGCCGTGCTCGCCCAGAAGGCGCGCGGGACGCTCACCCGGCGGCTGGTACAGGTGCTGGTGACAGATCCCGAACCGCTGCTGTTCCACGCTGAAGTGGTCCGCCGGAACGGCAAGCCCGCCGGGTACATCCGGTCTGCGTCGTACGGGTTCACCCTCGGCGGCGCGGTAGGGCTGGCGATGATCGACGCTGATGAGCCCATCGACCAGGCCTATCTGGATTCCGGCGAATGGACGGTCCAGATCGGGACCTCCGTCTACCCGGCCGTCACGTCGCTGCGCCCGATGTATGACCCGGGGAACAAGCGCATCAAGATGTGAGTCTCCGTTGGCTCCGGCAAGACGCACCCGCCAGTTGCGCGGCCGCGCTCAGGCGGACAGGGGTCGACCGGACGACGGCCACCGACCCGCCGCGCTAATGTCCGTGTCGGCAACCGGGCGTGAATGTTAACGGCGCTAACAAGATCCGGAGAGCCAACCGGGGAGCCAACGAGGGCAGGCATGAGGCGACGCCCAGCTCTCTCTGGCGATCATAGCCGCAGGTGAAGGACACGTGCAGCCACCCTCAGCACCATCACGCCACGACCCGGTTGTGCCTCCTAAGCAGTAGGCCGCAGGTTCGAGTCCTGCTCGGGGCGCCTAGCGGGTCTGAGCTGCTACTTTGTCACCATCAGGGGCGGTCGGCGGTGGGCCTTGCCTGATCCTAGGCAGCCGGACAAGAGCCGTCGCGTGGCAGCGTTCCGGGATCAGCAACTTTCGATGACCAGATAACTTTTCGGGATCTGCAGCGGCAGTAGCCAGAGCCCAGCGGTGCTCTATACTGCGACCCAGCGACCTACCTTCAATGGCCGGCAGTAGGACTGAACTACCCCGCGGCGCCGCCCGATTCTGCATGTTGAGCGGATGACCCGTCAGGGCTGGTCTGGGCATAATTCCCCGGCAGCTCAACAGGACCACGCTCGACCGGCAGATGCTGCTGCATCGCGAATCGGTGGACGTGGTCGATGCCGTCCGCCGCATCGTCGCTCTGCAGGCGCAGGACGCCGCGTCGCCGTATCTCGCTCTGTGGAACCGACTCGCCGGCTTCGATCCAGCCGACCTCCACGCTGCATCACCGACCGCGCGGTGGTCAAGGCGTCGCTGATGCGCCTCACGTTGCACGCCGTGCACGCCGAGTACTGGCCGGAGTTTCACAACGCGATGCTGCGCAGCCTACGTGCCTCGCGGTTGGGCGATCCCCGCTTCACATCGAGCGGGCTGTCCATCGCCGACGCCGATGCCTTCCTTCCCCATCTCGCGAAGTTCGTGGCCCGCCCGCGCACCGGCGCCGAGGTCGAGGATCTGCTCAAGGCCCGGCTTGGTGAAGGCAAGCGGGGCGTGTGGTGGGCGCTGCGGACGTTCGCGCCTTACACCACGCGCCGACCGGTGGACCGTGGTCGTTCGATGCACCGTCGTCGTTCGTCGCCGCTCGAACCAAGCTGGGTCCGGAGTCTGCGGACGAGTCCGCGCAGTGGCTGGTTCTGCGTTATCTGCAGGCGTTCGGCCCCGCCTCAGTGCAGGACTTCGCGCAGTTCACCATGCTCAGGCGGCCGGTGGTGCTGCAGGCGCTGCAGGCCCTGGCGGGCAAGGTCGAAGAACTGGAAGGCCCGGACGGGGCAACGCTGTTCGACGTGCCCGGGGCGCCGCTTCCGGCCGAGGACACCGTCGCCCCGCCACGGCTGTTGCCCATGTGCGACAGCATCCTGCTTGCCTACTCCGATCGCAGCCGCGGCGTTCCGCCGGACTACCGCCCGCTGATCATCCGGCGCAACGGCGACGTCCTGCCGGCACTGCTCGTCGACGGCTACGTCGCCGGTGTGTGGCGCCTGGTCGAGGGAGGCATCGAAGCGACCGCTTTCCACCTGCTGGACGACGAGGCGTGGAAGGGGCTCGCAGCGGAAGCCAGTGCGCTGGTGGCGTTCCTGGCGGATCGCGAGCCCACCGTCTACCGCCGCTGCGCCCACTGGTGGACCAAGAAGATGCCGAGCGCCGAAGTCGGCGCGGCCGCGGCCGCGGCCAGCCTGCTCGGCAGCACCCGGCTCACCTTCTCCAGCTGCCGCGCGTTTCCCCGGGTGAACGGGTGCAGGATCGACTCGGCGGCGTGCCCGGTGTCCTGGATGATCTGATCGTTGCGGCGGCGTCGGCTTCGAGCTTGGCGGCGCGGCCCGGCGCGCGCTTCGCGGCGTGGTGTGTGCGGGGCGGCATGGCCTGAGCGAGGTGCCGGGCAACGGGAGTCCACGCCGCGTCGGCGGCGCGCCGCGGCTGAGATTTGATGACCAGATAACTTGGCCTACAGCAGCCGGCGCCCGCCTGCGTTTTCGCTGGCAGCTACAGCGTCGGGCCCCGGATAGCTCCTAAGCAGTAGGCCGCAGGTTCGAGTCCTACTCGGGGCGCAGCTCAGAATACGAATTTCGAATATAACTTCTATAGCAGGGAGTCATGTGGGAGCCAAAGGTCAGACGCTGCCGCCCTGGCTCAGGTCACTTCCGACGCTACGAAGGAAGGCGAGATCCGGCCCAAACCGGCGCCAGAGTCCCGTCGGGACCGGACGGTCCCTGGCCAGCCGATATGCCAGAACGCATGTGCGCCGGGCGCATGCGGCTCGTGTGGAGTGGCTACGGGACGGTCCCGCGGGGGACGACCCATCGCGCTGCCTGTCCGGTGATCTTTGAGATCAGGTCGTAGTCGCTGTCATAGTGCAGCACGGTGACTTGTTCTCGCTCGGCTACGGCGGCGATGAGCAGGTCGGGGAATCCGACTGCCCGGATCTGCCCGTCGCGCCAGAGCGCGGCCTGGACATCGAGCGCGCGGCGCCAGTCCTCATCGTGGGTGGCGAGCCATTCGTAGCCGGTGTCGCGGTCGGCGCGCAGTTCATCGAACTCTGCGCTGGTCCTGGCGGCCCATCCGAGCTCGAACTCGATGACGCCGCAGGTGGCTACCAGTCCGGCCTCGATCAGCGGTCCCAGCACCATGGCCACCGGCTCGTGCCGCAGGCGCGCCAGCGC
>DATGVY010000030.1:0-4967 GCA_035299845.1 Streptosporangiaceae bacterium | reverse complement strand
GGCCCGTATCCAGTGATCACGCCGCGCTCCTGCATCCGCTCGAGGCGTGCCTGCACGGTGCCGCGGGCGACCCGGAGGCGACGGGAGGCCTCGAGCACGCCGACCCTCGGCTCGGCGGCTAGAAGTTCAATCAGCGCGGCGTCAAGCCGGTCGACCAACCCATGGTCACTGGTAGTCATGTAGTACAGAGATACCATCATCCGTTCGGCATAAATAGACAAGATGACTAGCAAAATCACAGTTAGTTGCGCAGTCTGATGCCTGGCGTGCATCCTGTCGGCATGACGACGCCATCGCAGGACAGCTTTCCGGTCATCGGCATGGACGCCGTGGTGTTCGCGGTCGGGAACGCGAAACAGGCGGCGCACTACTATTCGACCGCGTTCGGCATGCGGCGGACCGCATACCGTGGCCCGGAGACCGGGTACCCGGACGAGGCGGTGCACGTACTCGAGTCTGGCGGCGCGCGGTTCGTCTTCCGCGGCCCGGCCCGGGCCAGGACGCGGCTCGGCCGGCGGATAGCCGCGCACGGCGACGGGGTGACGGACCTAGGAAGCTTGGGTGACCTTGGTCTTTAATTCTGAGTCAAGTCCCGTGTTTGTAGGTCGGGATAGTGGGTTGAGGCGCGGTCTGGGTCAGGCAGCGAGGCCAGCTTGCCGGGCGAGGTCATCGATGGCGCTGGTGTAAGCGCGGGTGGCGGCGGCTAGGTCACGCATGCTGCTGGCCGGGGCGGCGAGGGTGGCCAGGCCAGTGCGCAAGAACCGGTCGTGCAGCCGGGTGAGGAACAGCGCGTGCGCGAGGCCGGTGCCGGTGACCTGGTAGCGGAAGGTGCACGGGATGCGCTCGATGAGCCCGTGCTGGCGCAGGCGCCTGAGGTCATAGGTCATCTTCCCCGGGGTGATGGACTCGGCGGGCACGCCGAGGAGCTGCGCCATGATGGGGCGCAGGTCGCGGTTGGCGAAGCCGCGGGGAAGCAGCCGGAACACGCACAACGCGGCGAGCAAGGCGTGCACGCGGGGATCACCGAGCCGCAGGCCCGCGACGCGGGCGCCGGTCCCGGTGATGACCGGAGCGCAGATCTGGCGGATCACGGCCTGGCCGTCGGCGGGATCGTGGCTGAGTTTCTCGACGTCCAGCAGACGCCGGGTGGCCGCGAAGCCGGCTGCCCGCAGCGCGGGCAGGTTATCGAGCCGCTTGCCGATGCCGAAGTCGCGCGCGTCATTGATCGTGGTCTCCGTCCTGAGCGCTTTGCCTTCCTTGTGGTACTGCTTGATCTTCGAATGCTTGTAGTCGATATGCAGGGTGGGGACCACGCCGTCGGTGATGACCCGGGTGCGGAACCGGCCCGGCGTGGCCCGCGGTCCCTTGCGGATGATGCGCCGGGCGAAGATGAGCCCGACCTGGTCTGGGCGGCCGATGTCGAGGTTGTCGCGGATCACCTGCTCGAAGAAAATCCGCCCGGTGACCGGCGCATCCAGCACCTGGGTCAGGGAGAACTCGGCCTGCAGCACCGAGACCTCATACCGGTACCCGGCCGCGGTGTCTTCGGCGGTGAACGGGCACGGCAAGATCGCCATCCACTTGGCGGCCAGGTCCCAGATGACCTTCTCGTCGAAGGAATCGCAGATCGCCTGCACCGCGGCCACGTCATCGACGGCGGCGAACCCGTTGTCTAGCGCGGTGAACCCGATCTCGGCGCGGGAGGCCATCGCCTTGGCGTACTCGTTGCCGTTGCAGCACAGCTTGGCGTTGTACGGGAAGTACCCGCAGTACTTCAGGAAGAACGGGCCCGCCGAGGAATCATGGCAGTAGAAGTACCACTGGGTAACCACCCGGCTGTCACGGACGATCCACGGATAGGAGTTCCCCTCCGCGTCGCGGCGCCGGGTCGTGGCCCACACGCTCACCTTCTCCTGCGCCCGGCCGATGAACACCACCCCCTCGGTCCGGCCCGCGGCCAGGAAGGCGGCCAGGTGCTCGCGCATCACGTCGTCCTTGCGCTGCCCGGATGCGAACTGCACCACCGGGATGCCGTTGCGCGCCGCAAACGCCTTGATCTGGGCGTAGAACGCCTCGGTCCGGTCCGCCAGCACGGCGGTGGAAGCAACCGGCTTGCCCAGGTGCTCCCTGATGAACCCCACCACCCCGAGGTCGCGCTGCAGCTTCGGGACGTACAGGTTGCAGTAGATACGGTCGATGCATTCCAGCTCGAAGACCACATGGCCGGACAGGACATCGGCAGCGGAACGGGGTAGCGTCATTGATGGCTCCGGTCGGACAGGCCCTAGCAGGCCAGCTACCGCCACAGGCGGTCATATACCGGGACACATGCTGTCACCGCAACGATCAGGCCGGAGCCCCTTTGGCCCACCTCAGCTGCGGGCACGCCTCGACGGGCTGGGGCGAAGCCCCGTTAGGTCTATGCGCAGACCAAGGCGCTGCTGACCAAGGAGTAGGACATGAGCCACTCGGCCGCGGTCGAGTTCGAGGCGATGACGCAGGCGCTGCTGATGAAGGGACAGGACTACGCCGCGTTCAACGCGGCCGCAGCTGGCAGGGGCGCTAACGCGGCCTTCCACAAAACCGATTCGGCGCAACCCATGGCGCTGGGCTGCGGGTATGTGACGCCGCCTTGCGAATGCTGACCTGCGACGATGCCGCCGCTGCTGGCAGGCGGTCGCAGCCGGGCTTGTCCCGAGCATCCTGACGGATCACAGCATCGTAATTCGTTATCGCTTTGTAAGCATGCCGGGTATCCGCCCCGGAATCCGGATCACTCTGCGACGGAAAGGGACAAGCGGGATGCGACAGGCAGGTTCCGGGCGGTGCCCTCCGCGTTCCGGATCAGTTGTACATCTGGTAGAAAGTGCATATGGCAGCCAGATCGGAGCAACGGGAGGGCGCGGAGGCGTTCACCGCGCCGGCGCAGGTGAACCAGCGCCGCTACGAGGCGCTGCGCGCCTACTTCACCGAGGGCTTGTCCTATGCCGAGGCCGGGGCCCGGCTCGGCTACACCCGCTGGGCGATGATCAACCTGGTCCGCGACTACCGGGCCGGGAAGCTGGAGCTGTTCGCCCCGCCCCGGCGGCCCGGCCCGCTGCCCGGCGTGGCCCCCGCCAAGGACCGCGCCCGCGGCCGGGTGATCGCGCTGCGCCGCCAGGGCCTGTCCGCCTACGAGATCTCCGCCCGGCTGGCCGCCGAGGGCACCCCGCTCAACCGCACATCGGTCGGGGAGATCCTCGCCGAGGAAGGCTTCGGCCGGCTGCTGCGCCACCCTGAGCCCGAGGCCAGCGCCTCGCCGGACACGGCCGGCCGCGACACCACCCTGCCCCCGGCCTCGGTGATCGACTTCGATGACTGGCCCGCCCGGGCGGACACCGGCATGGCCGGGCTGCTGCTGGTCATCCCCGACCTGATCGCCCTGGACCTGCCCGCCCTGGTCGCCGCCGCGGGCTACCCCGGCACGCGGGTCATCCCCGCCATCTCCTGGATGCTGTCGCTGCTGGCGCTCAAGCTCACCGCCACCCGCCGGGTCTCCCACGTCGATGACCTGCTGATCGCGGACCCGGCCGCGGCGCTGCTGGCCGGGCTGGCCATCCTGCCGAAGAAATCCGCGCTCACCAGCTACTCCTACCGGCTGTCCCACGACCACCAGCGGGCGTTCCTGGCCGCCCTGGACGCCAAGATGATCGCCTCCGGGCTCGCCTCCCGCGAGGAAGCGATCTTCGACCTGGACTTCCACGCGGTCATGCACTGGGGCCGCGACCCGGTCCTGGAAAAGCACTACGTGCCCACCCGGTCCCAGCGCGCCCGCTCGGTGCTGACCTTCTTCGCCCAGGATTCCGGCACTCACAACCTCGTCTACGGCAACGCCGACATCTCCAAGGCCACCCAGGCCCGCGAGGTCATCGCCTTCTGCGACCACTGGAAGCAAGTCAGCGGCAAAGACCCGAAGATGCTGGTCATGGACCAGTAGCTCTGTACGGACCTTGGCGGCGGACGGAGTGGTTTGCCAGTTTCGCGGCGTGTGAGTAGCTCCCGCCAGGATCGCCGGCGGGGGCTGGGCGCGGGTGGGGTTAGTGGTGCGGGGGGTGTTGTCCTGCGGCGTGCCGGATGGCTGTGGTCACCAGGTGCAGGTTCCGGTTGTCCAGGCCGGGGATGGTCTCGCGCAGGCCGACAGGGAAGCCGGCGGCGATGCTGGCGGCGAGCTGGAGGATGCGCCGTTCGCCGCCGGAGACCGGCAGCTGCCCGTCGTGCAGGGCGCTGATCGCGGCCTGCCAGTCGATCTGGGCCATCAGGGTTTCGCCGTCGCTGAAGCTGGTGCCGGTATGCACGAACCCGGCGAAGTCGCGGCGGCCCAGGAACCCGCCATGGCTGATGAGCAGTTCGACGCCGGCTTCGTCCGGGTGGAGGCCGGCCGCGCAGGTACGCAGCGCGGTGATGATCGCGTCGGTCACCGGATGTCCCCGGAGCCGGTAGCCACCGCAGGTGCGGCCTGCTGCTGGTCCAGGATGCGCTGGAGGGCGTTGTGCTTGGCGGGGTCGTAGGCGGTGCCTTCCTGCCAGCAGCGCCAGATGATGTAGATCCAGGCGCGGGCCAGGATGCGGACGGCGTGCGGGTGGTCTTTGCCGCGGGCGCGGGCGGCGTCGTAGATGGCCGCGGCCCAGGCGCTGGCGTGCCGGGAGCCGTCAGCGAAGTCGCAGACGGCGTCGCGGAGCTGGCGGCTGACCGCCCACCGGAAGGTGCGGGAGGTGTGCGTGCCGGACTGGCGGGTGACCGGGGCGACCCCGGCGAGGGCGGCGAGGGACTCCGGGTCGGGGAAACGTGCCCGGCAGTCCCCGATCTCGGCCAGCAGCCGGGCAGCGCGCAGTGTCCGGGTGCGGGGCAAGGACGTGAAGATGTGCGCGTCGGGGTGGGCGGCCAGCTGGATGCCGATCCCGGTCTCCAGGGTCTTGACCTGGGCGGCC
>DATGVY010000029.1:0-1703 GCA_035299845.1 Streptosporangiaceae bacterium | reverse complement strand
ACTAGTGCAGGCCCGCGTAAGTTTTTGAGGGGTTCGCGCGCCGGGTTTCATAGTGGTCACGCGGCTGCGGGGAGGGCGCTGGACGTGGCGGGCCCGGCGGCCACGCAATCGTCGTGGCGGGCAAGATAGGCGGCGTGGTCGGCGCGGGCATCGTAGGCCCAGGTCCAGGGCCTGGCGGTCCGGTTGTAGCGGATCGCGAAGGCGGTGATCTTGTCGGCGAGGTCGGCGGGGGAGGTGAACTCCCCGCGCCGCAGCAGGGCCCTGGTCAGCACGGAGAACCACAGCTCGGCCATGTCCAGCCAGGAGGCGTGTTTGGGGGTGTAGGTGACAGTGATCCGGGGGTGCGCGGCGATCCAGGCGCGGGTGGCCCGGGCGGTGTGCGACGGCCCGTTGTCCATGACGATGTGGATGTTCAGCCGCGGGTCGGTGCACTGGTCGAGCTGGTGCAGAAAGCCGGTGAAGGTGACTGAGTCGTTGTGCTCGATCGGCTCGGTGACCACCTGGCCGGTGGCGATGTGCAGCGCGGCGATGATGGAGGCGGTGCCGTTGCGGACGTACTCGAACTCCCGCCGGGCCGGCCGGCCCCGCCGCCCCCGCCGGCCCGGCCGTGGCGGCCGCTCGGGATACTTGCGGGACTTGGCCTGGATCCCGGTCTTCTCATCGATGCAGATCACCACGGTGCCCGGCGGCGGGCGCAGGTAGATGTCGCAGACCGCGGCGGCCTGCGCCCAGAACCTGTCGTCGTCGCGGCGGTTGAGCCAGCCCCGGACCCGGTCGGGCCGCAGTTCCAGGTCGGCCAGGATCCGGCCCACCTGGGAGGCGGAGATGCCTGTGCCGTCCAGGCGGGCGGCGATCAGGTCATGCGTCCACGCCGTGACGCCCTCGGGCGGCACCGAGGTCGCGGCGGCCACGATCGCCAGCCGGACGCCCGGGCCGTACACCTCGGGCCGGCCGCTGCGGGGCCGGCCGGACAGGGCCGGCAGGCCGCCGCGGGCGAACCGGCGCCGCCAGGTCCGCACCGTGGCCGCCGTGCAGCCCAGCTCGGCGGCGATCCGCGCGTTCGCCCAGCCCGCGCCGGCTAGCAGCGCAATCCTGGCCCGCCGCGCCAGCGCCTGCGGCGCGGACGGCCGCCGCACGATCGCCTCCAGCCGCGCCTTGCGCCGCGGCCCTAAAACCACAACATCCCTGCTGGCTGCCCGCGCCATGACCGCCTCCCGATGATCTGGGCTGATCATCGGGAGAATGCCCCGGGCAACCCCCGGGATTCCCCGGCACGCCCCGGACCTGGCGGCGGCGCCGCACCCGGCGACAATGAAGCCATGCCCCTGCCGTCCCGGCGCCTCAAAGAGCTGATCGAGGGCACCGTCGACCACCACGCCTCCCAGCGCTGGCCCGCGCTGGAAGAGGTCACCATCCGCTGGCGCGGCTCCTACGGCTACCTGACCGGCTACCTCAGCGCCAGCGACGACGACACCATCAAGCTGTGCCGCATCCAGTACCTCGGCGACCCCGACGAGTGGGCGTTCGCGATCTGGCAGGCCAGCACCGACAGCTACGCCGACGCCGTCCTGCTGGACGGCAGCCTCACCGGCCACCCCAGCCTGGCCCTCGACACCGCCTGCACCCTCTATCTCGCCGGCACCGGCGACCACCCTCAGTAAACGCCACGAACCCCTCAAGGACTTCTGCGGGGCTGCACTAGT
>DATGVY010000028.1:0-11494 GCA_035299845.1 Streptosporangiaceae bacterium | reverse complement strand
GACCGAGGCCGGTGCAGCCGAGTCCGGCGGGACTGAGGCCGGCCGGACTGATGGCGGGGCGCCTGACGACGGGCTCGCGCACGACGCGTGGGCTGACATCGCCGGCGGCGCCATGCTTGTTGTCACCAAGCGGGCCAGCGCCCGCGCCACGGTCGCCGTCGCCCGGCGCCGGCCGCGCGGCCGTCTCGCGCTGATCGGCCTCGGTCCCGGTGCCCGCGACCTCATGACACCCCGGGCCGTCGCCGGCCTCCGCCGGGCCAGCGTCGTGGTCGGGCTTGACCAGTACGTCCGGCAGATCGACGATCTGCTCACGCCTGGCGTCGAGATCATCGCCAGCAGGCTGGGCGAAGAGCGCCAGCGGGCCGCCGCGGCGGTCGCCGAGGCGCTGGCCGGCCGGGCCGTCGCCCTGATCAGCTCGGGCGATGCGGGCGTCTACGCGATGGCCAGCCCGGCGCTCGAACTCGCCGACGGCAGGATCGACGTCACCGGCGTTCCCGGCGTGACCGCGGCCATCGCCGCCGGGGCGGTGCTCGGCGCGCCGCTCGGGCACGACCACGCCCTCATCTCCCTGTCCGACCTGCACACGCAGTGGCAGGTGATCGAGCGCAGGGTCCGTGCGGTCGCCGAGGCTGACCTCGTCACCTGCTTCTACAACCCGGCGAGCCGGACGCGGAACTGGCAGCTCGGCCGCGCGCTCGCCATCCTCGCCGAGCACCGGCCGCCGGGGACTCCGGTTGGCTGGGTGCGGGACGTGTCCCGGCCCGGCGAGCGCGCGGGCATCTCGACCCTGGCCGGCTTTGATCCGGCGGCCGCGGACATGCACACGCTGGTCGTGGTCGGTTCGTCCGCCACCACGGTGGTGGCAGGCCGGATGGTCACGCCGCGCGAGTACCGGTGGGCAGGGCAATGACCGGCTGCACGGCGATGGCCGGGCCGGACCTGGCGCCCGGCCCGGACCTGGCGCCCGGCCCGGGCACGATGACCGGCCCGGGCACGATGGCCGGGCCGGAACCGGCCACCGGGCCTGCGGCTGCCGTCGTCACCACGGCCTGCCGGGGATGCGGCGCATGCCTGCTAACGTGCCCGGAGCACGCGATCCGCCCCTTTCGTGATGGCCGCACTATGGCACCGCTGACCGTCCTGCCCGGTCGCTGCACCGGCTGCGGGGAATGCGTCGAGATCTGCCCGGCCGACGCGATCTTCCTTGCCGAGGAGGTGATGACGTGGTGACGTGGCCTCCGGCCGCGCCCGACGGCGTGCATCCCATCGAAGCAGAGTCCTACCGGATCCTCCGTTCACGTATCGATCTTTCCCGGCTGCCAAGGTTCAGCCGCGACGTGACCGAGCGGATCATCCACGCTAGTGCGGACTTCGACTACGCCACGGACCTGGTCTGCGATGAGGAAGCGCTGGCCGCCGCCGTGGATGCGCTGGCCGGCGGCGCGGTGGTGGTCGCCGATGTCGAGATGGTCGCGGCCGGGATCACCAGTTGCCCGGTGGTGTGCAAGATCCGCGAGCCACTGACTCAGCGGCTCGCCCGCACGGCGAACATCACCAGGGCTGCCGCCGCGGTGCGGCTGGCGTTCGGCGCGGTAGGCCCAGGCGCTGTCTGGGTCGTCGGCTGCGCGCCGACCGCGTTGCGGGAGATCCTGAGCAGGGACGTGGAGCCCGCGTTCGTCGTCGGCCTGCCGGTCGGGTTCGTCGGCGCGGCCGAGGCGAAGGACGCGCTGCGGGCCAGCGGGCTTCGGGCGCTGACCAACGTTTCCGAGAAGGGCGGCTCGGCTGTGGCCGCGGCGGCGCTCAACGCGCTGCTCCGGGCGGCGACGGGCCAGCCGCCCGTCGGCCAGGCGGTCGCTGACGACCTGGTACCGCGCGGGGACCGTGCAGTGCCGCCCGCGGACCATGCGGTGCCGCCGGACCGCGTGGTGCCGCCGGACCGCGTGGTGCCGCCGGACCGGGACGCGCCCTGGCCCGGCGGTGGTACGGAGGCCGCGCCATGAGTCGTCCGCCGCTGCTGCTGGCCGGCCACGGCACCCGTGATCCGGCCGGGGTCGCCGCGTTCCGCGCGTTCTCCGCCCGGCTCGCAGCGACCTTCGCGCCGCAGGGGATCGACGTGGCCGGCGGGTTCATCGAGCTGTCCGCGCCGCCGCTGCGGGACGCGGTCACCGAACTCACCGGACGTGGCCATCGCCGCGTCGTGGCAGTGCCGCTTGTGCTCTCGGCGGCTAGCCACTCCAAGAGCGACATCCCGGCTGCCCTGGCCAGGGAGCGGGCTCGCCATCCGGGCCTGGGCTGGAGCTACGGGCGTCCGCTCGGCCCGCACCCGGTGCTGCTTGACCTGCTGGCGGCCCGAATCGCCGAGCAGGTCGGGCCGGCGGCGGGCGGGCCGCCGCCGGCGGTCCTGCTGGCCGGGCGGGGGTCCACCGATCCGGACGCCAACGCCGAGGTGTGCAAGACCGCCCGGCTGCTCTGGGAGGGCAGGAACTACGCGTTCGCCGAGACGGCATTCGTGTCGCTGGCCAGCCCTGACGTGCCCGCCGGACTGGAACGATGCCGGCTGCTTGGTGCCCGCCGGATCATCGTGGCCAGGTACTTCCTTTTCCCCGGCGTCCTGCCGGACCGGATAGCCGACCAGGCCCGTGCGTACGGGGACGCGCATCCGGACATCGACGTCCGCTGCACCCAGATCCTCGGCGATACCGCCGAACTGGCGGGCCTGGTCGCCGAGCGCTACCACGAGGCGCTGGCCGGCGACATCAGGATGAACTGCGACGTCTGCGCCTACCGCACGGCCCTGCCTGGCTTCGAGCACCGGGTCGGCGCGGCACAGCGGCCGCACCCGCACCCGCACGACGATGGTCACGTCCATGTCCGCTGACGGCGGCCCGCCGAGGGGTCAGCCGGGTCCGTCCGCGAGTGACCCGGGTGCGCCGGCGGGTGAGCACGCCTACGCGGCGGCCGAGCGGGCAGCCGTCTACCGGGTGATCGAAGAGCGCAGGGACGTCCGGCAGGGATTCCTCCCCAGCCAGGTACCGCCGCAGGTGCTGCGCCGGGTGCTTGCCGCTGCGCACCGCTCGCCCTCGGTCGGCCTCTCCCAGCCGTGGGACTTCATCGTGATCACCGACCGCGCCAGGCGCGAGCGGATCAAGGCGCTGGCGGCACGGGCGGCCGGCGACTACGCGGCGAGCCTGCCCGCCGCCCGGGCCACCGCGTTTGACCGGCTGAAGATAGAGGCCATCCTCGAAGCGCCGGTGGCCGTCGTGGTCACCTGTGATCCGACCAGGGGCGGCCGGCACACGCTCGGCCGCCAGTCCCAGCCGCAGACAGCCGCTTACTCCAGTGTTCTGGCCGTGGCCAGCCTGTGGCTTGCGGCGCGGGCGGAGGGGCTCGGCGTCGGCTGGGTGAGCTTCTTTCGCGAGCGGGAACTCGCCGCCGAGCTCGGACTTCCCGCTCACCTGGAGATCGTGGCGTTTCTGTGCGTCGGATTCGTGACACGCTTCGCGCCGGAACCCGAGCTCGAGATGTCGGGCTGGGCACGCAGGCGGCCGCTGGCCTGGGCCGTGCATGCGGAGGAATATGGCCGGCGCGGGATGCCAGGGGAGGATGCGGTGGATCTGCTCGATGAGGTGCGGGGTGCGATCGGCCCGCTCGACCAGGCCGCGATGGCGGCGGCGCGGGCGCGCCAGGATCTGATGACCAAGCCGCGCGGCTCGCTCGGCATGCTGGAGGAGGTGTCGATCCGGCTGGCCGGGCTGGCCGGGAACTGCCCGCCGCCAATGCCCGAGCCTGCCGCGGTGGCGGTCTTCGCCGCCGATCACGGCGTGCACGCCCAGGGCGTGACCCCGTGGCCGCAGGAGGTGACTGCGCAGATGGTCGCGAACTTCCTGGCCGGCGGCGCTGTGGTCAATGCGTTCGCTGCCCAGGCCGGCGCCGAGGTCGTGGTGGTGGATGTCGGCGTCTGCGCCGATCTGGGGCCCGTTCCCGGGCTGCTCCCGCGCAAGATCGCGCCCGGCACGGCCGACTTCACGGCCGGCCCTGCGCTGACCGGCGAGCAGGCCAAGGCAGCGATCATGGTCGGCGTGGAGATAGCGCGCGATCTGGTCGCAGCCGGTAACAGATGCCTGCTCACCGGCGATATGGGAATCGCCAACACAACCGCTTCTGCCGCGCTGGTGTGCGCTTTCACCGGGCGGGACCCGGCCGAGGTGACCGGCTTTGGCACCGGCATCGACTCGGTCACCCATGCCAGGAAGGTGGCTGTCGTGCGCCGAGGGATGGCCAGGCACCGGCCCGATCCGGCCGACCCGGTCGGCGTCCTGGCCGCGTTCGGCGGCCTGGAGCATGCGGCGCTGGCCGGATTCATCCTGGGCGCGGCCGCCCTCAGGGTCCCGGTGATCCTGGACGGCGTGATCGCCGGAGCGGGCGCGCTGGCGGCTGCGGCGCTGGTCCCTGAGTCCGTGGCCTGCTGCATCGCCGGGCACCGTTCCGTCGAGCCAGGACATGCCGCTACTCTCGATCACCTGGGCCTGCGGCCGCTTGTCGATCTTGAGCTGAGGCTCGGCGAGGGAACGGGGGCGCTACTTGCCCTGCCGATCGTGCAAAGCGCGGTCCGCGCACTGCGGGATGTCGCGACGTTCGACTCGGCGGGCGTTACGGACAAAGGCTGATGAGCCTGCTGTTAGAGGACGGTCTTGCTGGGTTATTGCGGCGCGGTCTGATAGACCGGAGCCCTACCAGAAGGCGCGTTCATCAGGCGAGGGGGCTGGACGTCAGCGGGCATCGGCGGCAGCGGGCATGGGCGGCGGGCATGGGCGGCGGGGGACCTCGTGCCCGGGGGCCCTGAGTTGCCAGGGGCTCGGCGGCGGGAGCCTGGACTGCGGGCCCTGGCGCGGTGACCCGGCGGCGGGCCGCTGCGGCGGCCGGGGAGGCAGCGGCAGGCCCGGCGCTGGCCGGGAAGTGCTTGGCATGAGGTGAAGGAGCGCGGGACTCTCATGGTCGCCACCGATCGGGCGCCTTATCTTCTGGCGCTGCGCCTGGCGGGCCGCCGCGTCGTCGTCGCTGGCGGCGGCAACGTCGCGGCCCGGCGGGTGCCTGCGCTGCTCGACGCGGGTGCCGAGGTGATCGTCATTTCCCCCGGGCTCAGCCCAGCGCTGGATGATCTCGCCACCGGGGGCCGGATCGCCTGGACCGCCCGCGAATACGCTAGCGGCGACTGCGCCGGGGCCTGGCTTGTCTGCGCCTGCACCGACGACCCCGCGGTCAACGCCGCCATCGCCGCTGAGGCCGACGCAGCCCGCATCTGGTGCGTGCGGGCTGATGACGCCGCCGCGTCCCGGGCCTGGACGCCGGCTTCCGGCCAGGCGGGTGAAGTGCGGGTCGGCGTCCTGACCGGTGACCCGCGGCGCAGCGCCGGGATCAGGGACGCGCTCGTGGGCGCACTGAGCTCCGGTGCGGTCGGGGCCCGCCGGGGCCGTCGCCGTAATGGCGGCGTCGCCCTGGTCGGCGGCGGTCCCGGGGATCCCGGGCTGATTACCGTGCGCGGCCGCGCCCTGCTCGCCGAGGCAGACGTCGTCGTGGCCGACCGCCTCGCGCCGCAATCGCTGCTTGCGGAACTCCCGGCCGATGTCGAGATCGTCGATGCCGCCAAGATCCCCCGCGGGCGGGCCATGGCGCAGGAGTACATCAACTCGGTGCTCGTCTCGAGGGCACGCGCAGGCCGCTTCGTCGTCCGGCTGAAAGGCGGCGACCCATTCGTGTTCGGCCGCGGCGCCGAGGAACTGCTTGCCTGCCTGCGCGCCGGCATAGCGGTCACCGTCGTCCCTGGGGTGTCCAGCGCGATCGCGGTGCCCGGGATCGCCGGGGTGCCGCTCACCCACCGCGGCGTGGTCCAGGAGTTTCATGTCATCTCGGCCCACGTCCCGCCGGGTGACGAGCGGTCCACGGTCAACTGGGCTGCGCTCGGTCCTTCGCCGGCCACCCTCGTGCTGCTGATGGCGACCGAGCACCTGCAGCTCATCACCGATGCACTAATGCGTCATGGTCGTGACCCGAAGAGCCCCGTATCGGTTATCGCCGACGGTACTCTGCCCACGCAGCGCAAAATTACCGCAACACTGGATACAGTCGCCCACGATGCTGCCGAGGCGGGAATCCGGCCCCCGGCGGTCGTGGTAGTGGGTGAGGTCGTGACGATCGCGGCGCAGATTGCCGAACTCTGTAGTAGCCCGGCGGATGGGGCGCCGGGCGGCACGTTCCTGCCCGGAGTCAGGCCGACGCAGGTTAACGGTGCTGCGCATGGTAATGATCTGGTACGGAGGCCGGCCCAGTGATCGGCAGCTCGCCGGTGTCTGGAGGCCGGGCGCCATGACCGAAGGACAGGGCCGGACAGCCGCATCGGCGCCGCAGGACGCCAATGCGGGCGGCGCAGCGCTGCCCGACATCACGGTTCCGGCCAGCGAAGGGCATGCCACCGATCCGGCTGCGGCCGCCGGGCACGCCGCCCCCGGCGCAGCGCCCGCATCGCCGCCAGCGCGGCCTCCGGCATCGCCAGGCCCGGATGCGGAACTGCCAGGAAAGCACGCCGCGCAGGAAACCACGGCGCCACGGCGGGTCGACGCGCGCCGGCTGGAGTCTGCATTGCTGGAGGTGCGGCACCAGATCCTCGACGCGCCGCTGTTCCTTGAGGCGCCAGGAGTCGAGGAAGCCAGGGCCGAGCGGCGCAAGCTGCTGAGCCAGATCGACGACTACCTGCTGCCGCGGTTGCGCGAGTCCGGTTCGCCGGTGCTCGTCGCTCTGGTCGGATCGACCGGTGCCGGCAAGTCAACCCTGGTGAACAGCCTGGTCGGGAAGCAGGTCAGTAATACGGGCATCCGCCGCCCCACGACGAACAGCCCGGTGCTGGCCAGCCATCCGAGTGAGGTCGACTGGTTCGCGGAGAATGTCTTCCTGCCGACGCTGCCCCGGGTCCGCCAGCAAGGGCTAGCCATGCCCGGCCGGGACGGGCTGCTGGTGCTGGCGTCGAGCGAGGGTATGCCCAAGGGCGTTGCCCTGCTCGACACCCCGGACATCGACTCCGTGGTGCAGGCGCATCGTGAGTTCGCGCACCAGTTCCTCGACGCGTCTGATCTCTGGCTCTTCATGACAACGGCGGCGCGCTATGCCGATGCGGCCGTCTGGGAGTTGCTGCAGTACGCGCGGGATAGGGGAGCCTCCCTGGGAATCGTGCTCTCCCGGGTCCCTGCCTCGGCTGCCGCCCAGCTCACCACGCATTTCGACGCGATGCTGGCGGCCAACGGGCTGGGCGACACCCGGCGCTTCGTGATCCCGGAGACCATACTGACCGAGGGCAGGCTCCCGGCCGAGGTCTATGGCCCGATCCGGGCGTGGCTGGAAGACACCGCTGCCCGTGAGGACCGGCGCGTTGCGGTTCTCACCCAGACGATGTCCGGGGTGCTGGATACCTTCCGAGCCAGGGTGCCCGCCCTGGCCAGCCGGGCCGAGGCACAGCTGACGCTCCGGGCGGAACTGCAAGCCGCCGTGGACGAGGCCTACGCGGCGGGCCTGTCCGAGATCGATGCGGCCATCGGGAACGGCTCACTGCTTCGCGGCGAGATCCTCGCTCGCTGGCGGGACTTCACCAGCACCGGGGACATGCTGCGCATGCTTCAGGTGCGGCGGGGGGGCGGGGCTGCTACCCGGCCTCGCAAGCGGCGGATGTCGGCCCGCGCTAGCGCGCTCAAGACGGCGGTGCGGACGGGGCTTGAGTCGCTGGTGGCAGCGGTCGCCGACCGGGCCGCTGAGGACGCCGTGACTCGCTGGCGCCAGCACCCGGCCGGCGGCCCGCTGCTCACCGGGCTTTCCGCCCGGCCAGCAGGCAGCGAGTACACCTCGGAGTTCGCCGAGGAAGCCGGGCTGATCTTCGGTGTGGCGGCGCAGGACAACGGACGCGACGGCGGGTCGCGGCCGGACCGCACCGGCGCGGCCGCGGGCGGCCGGCCGAGCGCTGCGGCTCTCGGCCGGTCAGCGCCGGACCTGGCCAGGAGGGCGTCGCGGGCGATCAGCGCATGGCAGGATCACGTGATGCACCTGGTAGAAGCACAGAACGTGACCAAGCGCTCGATCGCACGGGTCGTGTCGTTTGACGACGAGCCGCTCGCGCTGGTGCTCACGATTGGCTTGCTGGGCTACGGCGAGGGTGGCGATGCGGGCAGCGAGGGCAGCAGCGTAGTCCCGCAGCATCTGCTGACGTCGCTATTCGGCGTCGGGCCGCTGCGCGAGATCGCGGCCAGGGCACGGGCCGACCTGCATGACAGGATCGGCTTGCTCTTCAATGAGGAGATGCTGCGCTTTACCGAGGTCATCGACGCAGCCGGCATCCCCGACGAGGCCTCGCCCGGACAGCTGCGCCAGGTCACTTTGTCACTCGAGACCGCGCGATGACGGGCGCGCTGCCGGAAGCCGGGTTGCTGCCTTCGGACCGGGTGCCCGGCGCGGCACCGGGTTCCGCGCTTTCTGACCGCCTCACCGCGCTGGCCCGGCTTGTCCAGATCGGCACGGCCAGGGACGGGCCGGACGGCTTCAGCGAGAAGCTACTCAATGACGCTGAGCAGCTCCTCGCACAGGCCGGCCAGCGGCTGCGGATGTCCTCGGCCCATACTGTCGTGGCCCTGGCCGGCGGCACCGGCAGCGGCAAATCCTCTTTGTTCAACCGGCTGGCGGGGGCGGACTTCTCTGCGGTCGGCGTCACCCGCCCGGTGACCACGGATCCGCATGCCTGCGTGTGGGGAGTGGCCGGCTCGGGGCCGCTGCTGGAATGGCTGGGGATTCAGCGCAGGCATCGCTATGCCCGGTCCAGCCCCCTGGACCGGGGCGAGGACGCGATGGCCGGGCTGATCCTGCTGGACCTGCCCGATTCCGATTCGGTGGTCACCGGCGCCTCGGACCAGGTCGACCGGCTGGTCGGGCTCGCGGACCTGATGGTGTGGGTCCTCGATCCGCAAAAGTACGCCGACGCCGCCGTGCACCGCCGCTACCTGGTACCGCTTTCCGGCCACTCCGAGGTCATCGCGGTGGTGCTGAACCAGGCGGACAGGCTCTCCGCCGGACAGGCTGAGGACTGCGTCGCTGACCTCCGGCGGCTGCTCGATTCGGAAGACCTGCACGATGTCCAGGTACTCCTTACCTCGGCACTGGCCGGCGGCGGCATCGACGAGTTCCGCAAGCTGCTCATCCAGGCGGTCTCCGCCCGGCGTGCCGCCACCGCCCGCATATCGGCAGATGTCGACGCAATCGTCGCCAGATTCAGGATTTACGCCGCCGAGCCCGCTGAATCGGCAGGTCAAGAGTATTCCCCGGCGGCGCAGGCCAGCACCGTGCCCGAGGGCACCGTCGACCTTCTTGTTGACGCTTTCGCACGAGCGGCGGGCGTCCCCGCGGTCGGCGAGTCACTGCGGAGCGCGCGCGAGCTCCGCGCGCTTGACTACGTCGGCTGGCCGGTTGGCTGGCTGGCCGAGCGCGTCACCGGGCACGACCCAACGCGCAAGGTGCGGCTTGGCAAGCTCTGGGAGGAACTGCGCAGCGTGACCGCCGGACCGTCCGGCGCGCAGCAGGCAGAGATCGACAACGCCCTGACCGCGGTAGCTGACAAAGTTGGCCTGCCGCTCCCGAGTCCGTGGTCGCGGACCGTCAGGTCCGCGGCGCGTTCGATGGCGACGGAAGTCCCCGGCGCGCTTGGCACCGCGATGGGGGAGTCGCTGCCGGCCGAAAACGAGATCGCCGGCTGGTGGCGGCTCATCGGCGCCTGGCAGGGGCTGCTGCTCGGCTGCGTAATCGTCGGCGTGGCCTGGCTCGGCGTGATCGTGGCGTTTGGCGTGTTCCACGCGGCCAGGCACGTTCCGTCCCGGTTGTTTGACGACGCTTCCCTGCTGCCATGGATCGGCGTCATCATCGCGGCGATGTTGTTGCTGGGCTGGCTGACGGCATCGGGCTGCATGAACCTGGTGCGGGTTGCTGCCGCGCGGGAACAGGAGCGCGTCGAAGCGGCTATGCGGTCCCGGATGGCCGCAGTGGCCAGCGAGATGGTCGTGCTGCCGATCGAGCAGGAACTCTTCGAGTTCGTGCGGTTTGCCGAGGAGTTGCGCGTCGCGATCGGCTAGATTTCCGGCAGCCCGGCCCGGTGTCTTCGTGTGCAGTGGCTGTCTCCGTCACTCCGGCTGGCGTTACCGTTGTGCAGATATTGAGCTGTAATGTTGTAATCCGGAACTCTCTGGAGGACACATGGCAGCCGACTCGCCACTGGACGCATACTCGCAGATCGTCACGGCGGTGGCCGCCGCGCTCACGCCCAAGGTGGCAAGCCTCCGCGTGCCGCGGGCAGGTACGCACGGCGGCGGGGAGGGCCTCGGCTCGGCTGTCGTCTACACCGCTGACGGGTTCCTGCTGACCAACGCGCACGTCGTCGGCCGGTCGCAGGGCGGCACGGCGTTGTTCTCCGACGGCACCAGTGCCTCCTTCACGGTCGTGGGCGCTGACCCGCTTTCCGACCTTGCCGTGGTCCGCGCGGGCGGGCAGACACCGCCCCCCGCCGAGCTCGGTGAGGCGGACGGGCTCGTCGTCGGCCAGCTGGTGGTGGCAGTCGGGAGCCCGCTCGGGCTGGCTGGGTCGGTCACCGCGGGCGTGGTCAGCGCTCTCGGCCGGTCACTGCCCACTCGCAGCGGCTCGGCAGCCCGGCTCGTCGAGGACGTGATCCAGACGGATGCCGCGCTCAACCCGGGAAACTCCGGCGGGGCCCTGGCGGACGCGAATTCCCGTGTGGTCGGCATCAATACGGCCGTGGCCGGAATCGGGCTCGGCCTGGCCGTCCCGGTGAACGCGACCACCAGGCGGATCATTGCCGCGCTCATGCGGGATGGCCGGGTCAGGCGTGCCTACCTGGGGCTGGTCACCGTGCCTGCGCCGCTCAGCGCACGGCTGCAGGAGCGCTTCGGCCGGGTGAGCGGGCTCCGGGTCGCGGAGGTGGTGCCAGACGGGCCGGCCGCGAGGGCGGGCCTACGTGCGGGGGACTTGCTGCTCGCCGCGGCTGATCAGCCGGTAACGGGCGCGCAGGATCTGCAGCGGCTGATGTTCGGCGAGGCGATCGGGCGGCCGCTGGCTATCACCGTGCTGCGTAACGGCGCGCTGGTGGACGTGATCGCCGAGCCGTCGGAGCTGATCGCCGCCTGATCGCCGCCTGACGCGGCCGGCGTCATTGCCGCCAGCCCGATTCCCGCCCGGCCTGACGTGCTGTCTGGCCGCCCGCCGCCCGGCGCGGCCGGGGCGGAGTGTCTCACACTACGAGCCAGATCGGAATCTGCCATCCACAGACGCCGGTCCGCGGCGTGCCTGTCCACAGGATGCGTCCGGATCTGCCGTATCCCTGCCGGGCCCGCGACGCTGGAAGCCAGCCGGGCGGCGCGGTGCCGCCGGTGCTGACACGCGGGGCGCGGATGGCACCCCT